>JBKPBA010000478.1:0-5608 GCA_046726675.1 Chloroflexota bacterium | reverse complement strand
TCCCTGCACGATACTCTTTAATCCATACTGACCAGCCACTGAGGCAGACAAACCGTTATCAATTGTCAATTGGACACTGCTACTGGGTGTAAAGCCCTGGCCATGCAAATGCAAGATGCCCCCATCTGGAACAACACTACTGCCAGTGAATGTAAGGCTCATGGAGGTTGTCGGTATCAGCGCATGCGCCAAAATAAAGCTACTTGTTATAAGGACGACAATGGCGGCCAGCGCTACTATAAGCCACTTAGTCGCAAATCCAAATCTTACCCTCGAGGTAGCAGCGGCGGTTGAGCCATACAGTCGAGAAATATGTGATTTGAGTGCATGCAGAATCCATGAATGATGATGCTCCTGCTCCGGTGTGGGTCGAGGTGGGATAGGCTGTGGAAGATAGATTGGGTGATGTACTGGTGGCTCGAAATGGTATAGGCGTTGTTTTGGCCGCGATTGCTGCGCCGGGGTCTCCTTAGCAAGCGGGCGTCCGCAATTAACACAAAAGTTCGCATGGACCGGTAAATCTGAACCGCAAAATTCACAGCGTTTCATAGCAATCTCCCCCAAGAAATAAACTATGATTTCCTACCGCTAGTTTAGCAGATTGTTTGTGATTTTTACAATCTGTAGCTCTTTTGGGTAATTTTAAACGGTTGCTGTCAAGGCCGACCAGGGCGCGGGGGCATAAAAAAAGAACCCAGGCCAGATCTGGGTTCGCTTGGAGCCGATGGTCGGACTCGAACCGACGGCCCGCAACTTACAAGGTTGCCGCTCTACCACTGAGCTACATCGGCCTGAAAACAGTACCATTATAACATAGACAGTCAATATTCCTCCAAGAATTACAATTCTTTAATGTTCGCCTGATTCATTGACAGTGATTATACCCCTTCAGTATACTTGGACTTGACATGGGCCAGGCTTACGCCGGGCCTGAGTACTTTTGGGTACTTTATTTGTTTTATCAACCTGGGGATCAGCCAGTGCCAAAGGCATGAGACCGGGGAAAGGGGTTACATATGATACCAGTCGGTGAAGATAAACCCACCCCCATGTCAACAACGGAGGCGGGCCGCAAGGGGGGAAGCGTGGTCCGCGACAAATATGGCGAAGACTACTATCGACGCATCGGAAAAAAGGGAGGGACAGTACTCAAAGAGAAACGTGGTAGTGAATATTACCGCACCATCGCCAAAAAAGGCGGAAAAGCCAATATGGCAAAGTATGGCTTAGACCACTTCTCGGAAATGGGCAAAAAAGGCGGAAAAACTACGAAAGAGCGATTGGGTACAGACTTCTACAGTCGCATAGGGAAAATGGGGGGAGCCGCCAGAAAGCAGAAAAATTCAAACAAGATCACAGATTGCTAGATTTCGTTTGTAGCTTAGCCAGTCCCTCGGCGATTGCCCTTGCTACATTGGTTTCCGATGTTTGCCGTGCCACGTGCAGGGCATTCTTGATCGCCTTTGCGTTCGAGCGGCCATGTGAGACAATAGCTGAACCATTGATCCCTAAAAGCGGCACACCACCATATTCGGCATAGTCCATGCGCCTGAAGACTTTACGCAAACCTGGACGCAGGACAGCCGCCGCTAGTTTATTTGGGAGCGAGCTGGTCATTTGCGCGCGTAATGTACCCAGGAGTGTTTCGGCCAGTCCTTCGCTGAGCTTCAGTACAACATTGCCTACAAAACCATCGCAAACCACGACATCAGCACCACCTGTTGGTATTTCGCGACCCTCGACATTGCCGATAAAGTTGATACCCAATGTCCCTGCATTAGCTTTCAGCAATTGATGGGTTTGTTGTACCAGTTCATTGCCCTTTGTTTCTTCTTCTCCATTGGCAAGCAAGCCAACTCGAGGAGACGAAATAGAAAAAATGCGTTCCATATAGATGGAACCCATCAGCGCAAATTGCTGCAAATATTCAGGCTTACAGTCGGTGTTTGCTCCTATATCAAGTACAAAGGTAGCACCATCTCTGGTTGGGAAGACGCCACCTAGAGCAGGTCGATCCACACCCTCAATACGTTTGAGAGTAAAGAGGGATGCGGCCATCATCGCGCCACTATTGCCAGCAGAGACTGCGCCAAGCGCCGAGCCATCGCGCACTAACTGCAGTGCCAGTATCATCGAGGCATTTTTCTTCCGCCGGACAGCCGAGGCAGGATGCTCGTCCATTTCGATAATCTCATCAGTATGGACGATAGGCAGATCAAGCCCCCTGGTATCATGTTTGGCAAGCTCTGCGCGTATCGCATCTTCACGACCAACCAGGTAAACACCCATGCTATATTCACGAGCCGCCTGTATCGCGCCCAACACTATTTCGCCGGGCGCGTTGTCACCCCCCAACGCATCCAGGGCAACTCGGACAGCAGCGCTCATGCATTTTTCCCTTCCGGTCCCCCTATAGTAGTTCTGACCAGATCTACGAGCTTATCAAGATCAAAGGGTTTGTAAACGATTTCCACTACACCCGCTTTGCGAAACTCTTCTTCTTCTTTTCCAGCATCCAGGTAGGCGGTGACGACGATGACGGGAATCTTATAGTCGCCCATTTCCATGAGCTTGAGTTCATCGCGCCCATCCAGGTATTGCATCATCAGGTCAAGCAAAATGAGATCGGGTTTATGTTCGCGCACAGCGTCGTAGAAACGCAGGCTTTGCGTTGTCATATATGTTTCATAGCCTTCGTCGGCCAATGCCTCTCGCAGTAGATCAGCAATAGTTGGGTCATCATCCATGACCAAGATTTTTTTCGTCATCAGCAACCCCCCTTATAAGCGGAAGTGTAAGGGGCAGACTACCCCTTGGAACCCCGCTAGAAAAGAACTTTGAAATCTTCCTATGCCCTCTCACATAGATAGCAGTAAGTAACATCATGCCATATATAATAGACGTTGACAATAGTTTTCTTGGAAACGGGGGTAGGACTATGGGATAGTCCTACCCTGATCATACAGTAAATCATCCCACTTTTCTTGACATTTTGTTCTACCTCATGCTACCATGCACACGGTGTTATCGGAACAAAAAGGGATAAATGGAGCAACGTGCATGGCAATTTCTTCCCCCTTTTTCTGTGATTCCTGTGGCGCAGCCAATAGGCCACAGGCTGTATTTTGCTATGCATGCGGCCAACCTCTACAAACCCAAGGGAGGAAAAACACAAGCCCAACCACTGGACTGCTCGTCTACAATCACCTGCTCAAACAGCGTTACCGCATAATCAGCCAGGTTGGTAAAGGCGGCTTTGGCGCCGTCTATAAAGCTGCCGATCTCCAGTTTGGCAACCGGCAGGTAGCCATTAAAGAGATGAGTCAGAGCAGCCTGAGCCAGCAAGAACTCGTCGAAGCTACCGAGTCTTTCAAACGTGAGGCATTGCTGTTGGCCGGGCTGACGCATCCAAATCTGCCACGCATCTACGAACAATTTACAGATGCAGGGCGCTGGTATCTTGTTATGGACTTTATCGAGGGCGAAACTCTCGAAGAGCATCTCGGCAAGATCAAGGGCGGCAAGTTACCAGTTGAGAAAGTGCTTGAAATAGGCATCCAGCTTTGCATGGTGCTCGAATACCTACACATGCGCCAACCTCCTATCATCTTCCGCGACCTAAAACCTGCTAATGTGATGTTGACCATACACGGACACATCTATTTAATCGACTTCGGTATCGCTCGTCATTTCAAGCCCGGCCAGGCAAAAGACACAACCGCCCTTGGTTCGACTGGCTACGCGGCACCGGAACAATATGGAAAAGCCCAAACCACGCCCCGCGCTGACATCTACGCGTTGGGTGCAACACTCCACCAGTTATTATCGGGAAACGATCCGGCAGACACTCCTTTTCAATTTGCGTCCCTGCAATTACTCGGTCATCCGACCCTTTCCCATCTCGAGAAATTGATTGTGCAGATGATAGCGATGGACGCTAGCAAAAGGCCGGCAAGTATCGCAGCCGTCAAACAAGAACTACAACGTATTGCTACGCAGCATCTTGTCGGCAAGACAAATCCTCTGCAAGCTGGACTACCCCACGGTTATCAGCCACCTGCAAAACCCCGGTTTCTTCAGCGCTCCAATGCGCCAAAGCTACAACCACAAAAAACGACACGCTATATCTGTAGCGGCCATACCAGCCGCGTCACGGCTGTAGCATGGTCACCCAGGGGTACACATATTGCTACCGCGAGTTATGATAAGACGGTGCGCGTGTGGGACACTTCGCATGGCTTCAGTACCGTTACCTACCATGGCCATTGGGATAGAGTTCAGTCCGTGACTTGGTCGCCCAATGGCACACGCGTAGCCTCGGCAAGCGACGATGGTACGGTACAGGTATGGGATGCTACAACTGGGAAGCAGGTGCTGATCTATCGCGGTCATAGTAATGCAGTGACTGCCGTCGCATGGTCACCCGATGGAAAACGTATCGCCTCGGCAAGCGAAGATAAAAGCGTGCAGGTATGGGATACATCTAACGGCGGACTGATCTTCGTCAATCGCAGCCATACTAAAAAAGTGCTGGCTGTAGCCTGGTCGCCTGACGGCAGGCGTATCGCCTCTGGCAGCGAAGATAAGAGCGTGCAGGTGTGGAGTCCAATCAAAGATAAAAGCGGCTTCTTTGGCACACTTCGTCTGACATTACGCGGTCAATTTAGCTATAAAGGCCATTCCGGTCGAGTGAACGGGCTGATCTGGTCACCTAACGGGCAACGTATTGCCTCGGTCAGCAATGACAAAAGCATGCAAGTGTGGGACTCTTCTACCGGCAAGAAATTCATCATTCACCGCAATACTTCAGCCAGTATCAATGGCGTGACCTGGTCTCCTGATGGCAGGTTTATCGCTGCGTGTGGCAACGATAAGATGGTGTATGTGTGGGATGCTGTCACCAGAAATAATGTCTTTACCTATCGCGGTCATACCGGCTACGTAATGTCTGTGGCGTGGTCACCCGATGGAAAGTTACTTGCCTCTGCCGGTGTAGATCATACGATGCAAGTATGGGCAACGAGTTAGCCAGGAACACCACTGAGGCAAACACATAGATGACAGTGAGGGACGTGGCTAGGCTGGGCTGGGCAGCAGAGAGGTGCATTTGAGTGAGCGCACGCACTACATTTGGTACGCTTTGCCCAGTCGCCAGGGTTTGCGTATAGTACGCTAGAATGCCGAAAGGCAAACTAATGAGGTTACAGATTGCAAAAATGATCCATATCACACGTGCCAGGATTAGCAAACCACTGCGCAGACGTACGCACGTGTTCATGCCTTCCCCAATTGGGGTTTTCTGCGGTCGCGAAGATGTCCGATACCGGTGCATTAGTACAGGCTCCTGTTGATAAATCTTCCTGCACAAACTATCGTATCACTTACCCGTCCCAAAAGCGTTATGATAAGCGTTACAAATTGTTGGACTTGAGTTGGATGATCTTTCAGGGGGGAATATCTGTTACAAGTGATGCAAATATTGCTAATGAATGGCACGAATGGTTGATTGATGCACAGCGTTCAACCTGAACAAGGAAAAACGCAAGAGTATGTCCATCCTCTATCCACTGGCCTGGCAGGCCCATTCGTGTATAGTAGGGGCGTACCC
>JBKPBA010000477.1:0-6440 GCA_046726675.1 Chloroflexota bacterium | reverse complement strand
GGAATCACATTCTCCAAAAACAATATCCTGTGATATTTCTGTGAGGAATCAAGTCGTAAACAGTGGTAGTATTGTGGTAGGAATCAGAAGCGATATAAATACACTGTAATCATGCAAAGCGATAACCAGGGAAATTACCAGGCATTCTTTGGAGGTTGATGACAATGCTACACCATGAGAATCAAGGCGATCTCCGATATCTTGTCCCGCTCGACGGTTCACGTCTCGCGGAGTCAGTGCTCCCTGTCGTCCAGCAGATGGCAAGCCGCTTTCACGCAAGGGTGATCTTGCTGCATATCGTGGAGGAGCATCCGCCAACAGTCATTCATGGGGAGCCACACCTGACCGGTGTTGCCCAGGCGCAAGCCTACCTCGAGGAACTCGCGACAAGATTGCGCTCCTCTGGCATTCCAGTTGAAATACATGTGCATCAGGAGAAGGAAGAGAATGTAGCGCACAGTATCGTCCAACATTTTCAAGAGATGAATGCGGACCTGGTCATCATGTGTACACATGGTCATGGTGGACTGCGGGAGCTTCTTTTTGGGAGCAAGGCGCAACAGGCACTTCAGCAGGGTACGCAATCAATCCTGCTCGTGTTTCCAAGAGAAGATGATACTGTCTTCCCTTTCAAACTCCAGCGCATTCTCGTCCCACTCGATGGTACAGCCGCTCACGAACCAGCGCTACCTATGGCCATCACGATAGCCCGTACCTTCGGTGCGGAACTGCACCTGGTGCTGGTGATTCCAACCCTGGCGACCCTCTCAGGAGAACAAGCAGTGTCGGGCTTATTGCTCCCATCTACCACGCGCGCTCTTCTTGACCTGTCACAAGAGGAAGCTGCGAACTACCTGGAACAGGCCATCGCTCGCTGCCACGCGGAAGGCGTAGTGGCTCATGCTGAAGTCCTGCGAGGCGATATTGTCCCGGTAGTCCTTGGCCTGGCTGAGCGTCTGAATGTTGACCTGATCGTGCTGGCCAGCCATGGACGAACAGGCCTCGATGCTCTTTTCACAGGGAGCGTCGCCTCGCGTATTGCAGGACGAAAAATTCGCCCGCTGTTGCTGGTTCGGGCGGGGCAGTCTATAGACAGGAGCAGTTAAAAGGAGGACACTGGTGGTGGTAATCTTCGTTGACATGGCCTTTCCTTTCTCTTACGTTCGCAAGCGGATTCTCCTTGTCCGTAATGCTAATAGTCTGGCAATGCTTATCATACTCTACGGAAGCTCGAAGGTAAACAGATAACAACCTTTCCCAATAGAACTGCGACGATGGGATGTGTGACGGTTTCGTGTTATTGAAGGTGACGATTGTGATCTCTTTGTGAAGCTACTGGATTACATTTCATATAAGGAAGATGTGGAATACGTGATGAGTGTGAGAGGGTGGGGATTGCAGACAGGCATTGGGAGAGAGATGCTGAGCGCAGCGAAGCATGACAATGCTGGTGTCAGCATGATAACCTAAAAGGAGCAGTAAGTATTGTGAAGATCGTGGTGATTACTGAGACGCATCAGGGCGAGCGTCGCGTCGCCCTGGTGCCTGATATAGCGGCTAAATTGGTCGCATCTGGTTTTGAGGTGTTCGTGGAGGCGGATGCAGGTGAACAGGCTGGCTTCACAGATGACGCGTACCGTGAGGCCGGTGTTGCTGTCGAGGCTGATAGAAAGATTCTGCTGAGCATGGCCGATGTGGTGTTATCGGTGCAGCCGCCGCGCATTGAGGATGTGGCGATGCTGAGAGCTGGGGTGGCCTCCATCAGCATGCTCCAGCCTTCAACCCAGGGAGATGTCGTCGAGGCGCTCGCTGCCCGGGGGGTCACAGCGTTTTCACTGGTACTGCTGCCCAGGACTAGCCGGGCACAGAGCATGGACGCGCTGTCCTCGCAGTCGTCGCTGGCTGGCTATAAAGCGGTGCTGATGGCCGCGAACCGGCTGGATAAGTTTTTCCCCATGCTGATAACTGCAGCGGGTACCATTCCGCCAGCTCGGGTGCTGGTGTTGGGTGCTGGTGTGGCCGGACTTCAGGCCATCGCTACTGCTCGCCGCCTTGGCGCCGTCGTTGAGGCATATGACGTGCGGCCAGCCGTCAAGGATGAAGTGAAGAGCCTTGGCGCCAGGTTCCTGGAGCTGGAGCTGGAAACCCAGGAGGATGAGGGAGGGTATGCTCAGGTGCAGAGTGAAGTGTTCCTGAGCAGGCAGCGCGAGTTGATGGCCGAGTGTGTGGCGGCGAATGATGTTGTGATCACAACTGCCTCGATCCCGGGCCGACCTGCCCCGCTGCTGGTGACTGCCTCAATGGTGAAGGGCATGCGCCGAGGCTCGGTCATTGTGGACATGGCAGCGGAGAGCGGTGGCAACTGCGAGGTAACCCTGCCGGGGCAGGTGATCGAGGTGGACGGCGTCTGGATTGATGGCACGAGCAACATTCCCAGTACCGTGGCACTCCACGCCAGCCAGCTCTACGCCCGCAATATTACCAACTTGCTCCACTACCTGGACGGTGATGGTCGGCTGAAACTGGACTTTGAGGACGAGATCACCAGGAGCTGCTGCGTGACGCATGCAGGGCAGGTGGTCAATGAGCGGGCCCGCCAGATGATGGAAGCGGCCACCACTCCTCAAGCCATTCAGACGGAGGTAAGCCGATGAACGAGCAAACTGTCGTCCTGTTTACATACTTTGTGCTGGCCGCTTTTATCGGCTTCGAAGTGGTTTCGAATGTGCCGACCATCCTGCACACGCCGCTGATGTCCGGTTCCAACGCGATCCATGGCATCATCCTGGTTGGGGCCCTCCTGATCGCCGCCAATGCGCAGACGCCGCTGCAGATTGTGCTCGGCTTGCTTGCGGTGATCATGGCCACCGTGAACGTGGTCGGTGGCTTTGTGGTGACCGACCGCATGCTGGAGATGTTCAAGGCCAGGCAGCCCGGTGGGGAGAAGGGGAAAGAGCAATGATCATCGCGACCGAGCTGATTTACCTTCTGGCTGCTGTCCTCTTCATTCTTGGACTGCAGTTCCTGAGTTCTCCCCGCAGCGCTCGCCACGGCAACTGGATAGCAGCTGCAGGTATGGTGCTGGCCGTTGCCTGGACTGTAATGGTACTGCGCGGCTCCTTCACATTCGCAGGCATCATCATATGTGTTGTGGGCGTCGTGATCGGAGGCGTAGTCGGGGTAGTGAGCGCACGCACCGTGAAGATGACAGCAATGCCGCAGATGGTGGCTATCTTCAACGGAGCGGGAGGTGGCGCTGCTGCGCTGGTTGGGCTGTCGGCACTGCTGAAGCTAGCCAGTCAACGCCCCGAGTTCCAGACTGGTTTTCCCGAGGTGTTTGCAGTCATCATTGGCGGCATCTCGTTCGCCGGTAGTGTGATCGCGTTCTTGAAGCTGCAAGAGATTATAACCGGCACCCCAATCACCTATCCTGGGCAACATGTGGTGGATGGGCTGCTGGGGCTTGTCATCCTGGCGCTGGCGGCTGTCCTGCTAACAGTGAACAGCTCGCTCGTCGTGATCATGGTCCTGCTCGCCCTGGCGCTGGTTCTGGGCGTCACCTTTGTTTTGCCGATTGGTGGGGCTGACATGCCGGTCGTGATCTCGCTGCTCAACGCATGCACCGGCCTGGCCGTCGCGGCCAGCGGGTTCGCGCTTAACAACTTCGCGTTGATCGTGGCCGGAACGCTGGTTGGCGCCTCTGGTACGATGTTGACAAGGAAGATGAGCGATGCCATGGGCCGCTCGCTGGGCAATGTTTTGTTCGGTGCTTTCGGTCAAGTTCAGGTAAGTACAGGAAAGGGCGCCAGCACTGGCAGCCGCACAGTGCGCTCTGGTTCCGCGGAAGACGTTGGCACGCTGTTGGCTTACTCACGCAGCGTCATCATTGTGCCAGGCTATGGCCTGGCAGTGGCCCAGGGGCAGCACGCGCTACGGGAGCTGGCAGACCTGCTCGAGAGGCGAGGTGTAGAGGTGAAATACGCGATCCACCCGGTGGCGGGGAGGATGCCAGGGCATATGAACGTGCTGCTCGCGGAGGCCAACGTACCGTACGAGCAGCTCAAAGAGATGGACGAGATCAACGATGAGTTCAAGCAGGCGGACGTGGCGCTGGTAGTCGGCGCTAACGATGTGGTCAATCCTGCCGCCCGGAACTCACCGGGGAGCGATATCTACGGCATGCCGATCCTCAATGCTGACCAGGCACGCAATGTTGTGATCCTCAAGCGGTCGATGCGACCAGGCTTCGCTGGTATTGATAACGAGCTGTTCTACGATCATAGGACGATCTTGCTGTTTGGCGACGCCAAGGAGTCGTTGACAAAGCTGCTGGCAGCGGTCAAGGCGGCTTAAGGGGAGGTAACCTATTTCGAGTGCGAAGTGCGGGGGTGCAATGAATTATGCGCATGCGAAAACCCTTGAGGACTGACCTGAGTTCAGAGATCTCTCAGGTCTCGTTCACAAGGGTTCTTTTTTACTAGCTCATCCTTAATAATGGGGATAGCTCATGTTTTGATGAGACACTGACTACATTACGGGGAAGGTTTCGTACACGGTAATCTGGGCCCCACCTTGGGTAACGGGACATTCCTTAGCTATTGCGACTGCCGCGTCAAGCGAATCAGCCTTGATAATGGAGTAGCCGCTGGCCAAGGTTCCTACCGGGCCGTCACTGACTTTTCCGTTGCTTGAGATGCTTTTTGCCTGTGGGGTAAACGGATTGCCTGCGTCTACGAGATTGCTTCCGAGTGTACCGAACCATGCTTCCCATGCTTTCATGACTTGTTCTCGTTCGGCTGGACTGGGCATGCTACCACCGGTGTAGAGAAGTAAAAAATTCGCCATTGTTTTTCCTCTTTCTTTTGCTAGAGTTTTTAGAAAGGCACTCAATTTCGCCCATCTAATAGAACGACGAATGAGATCTAATTAAATCGACAATAATTGTGAGAAAATCGGGCCAATATTATTAACGGGAGCGGGAAGACTCGCCCCGTTCCAGGGGGCGGGATGAAAGCGACCGCGCCCCAAGATGCTCCTTGCCTCTTCTTTCTTTCTATGCCCACTTTTCGGGCAGAGAAAAAGAAGAGAAGGATATGAAAACAGTACGTGTGTATCGGCTGCACCCCTCCCCGGTGCTCTTCGGTCGCCTCAAGGCGGCTCAAATGGAGGCGGCAGCGGTGTGGAATACCTGTTGTGACCTGCATAAGGCGGCGCGGCAAGCGCATACCCCGTGGCCCGGACAGAACGAGCTGCACCAGGCCACCAAGCACCGTTTCGCCTTGCATAGCCAATCGGTCCAGGCCGTCTGCCGAGCCTTCCTCGGCACGATCGACACGACCCGCCAGCTGCGCATGACCCATCCCGCCATGCGGATGAGATATCCGTGGCGGACGAAACGCTTCTACCCGGTGCACTGGCCCGCCCAAGCTGTCTCGAAAGAGCAGGGACGGGTGGTTTTGCCGATGGGCAAAGGGCGAAAATCCCTCGTGTTGCCCCTCGCTTTGCCGGAGGAAGCCGGTGCCTGTACCCTGGTCTGGAATCGCGGCTTCGAGTTGCACGTTTGCGTGGAAGTCCCACAAGCCGAAGCTCCTCCGGGAACGGGACGAGCGACAGTTGACCTGGGCGAAATCCACCTCGCGGCTGTTACGACGAATACCGGGCACGCCCTGATCGTCACTGGGCGGGGGATCCGCTCGCTCAAGCGACAGCGCAACAGGCAGGTGGGCCAGCTTGTCAAAAAGCAAGCCCATTGCACGAAGCACTCGCGTCGCTGGAAGAAGCTGCAACGTGCTAAGCGTAGGGTTTGCCGGAGATCTGAGCGGCGTATCCGCGATCTGCGCCATAAAGCGACGCGCGCAGTCATCGACTTCTGTGTGGAGAGGCGCGTGGGGAGCCTCTTCATCGGCAATCCGCATGGCGTACGCAATCGTTCTTGTGGCAGGCACCACAACCAGCGCTTGGCCTTGTGGGAATACGGCAAAGACCTTGACTATCTCACCTACAAAAGCAAACACGCTCACATCTCGTGCTTCACCGGCTCCGAACGAGGAACATCGAGCCGGTGTCCCCGCTGTGGGCATCGTCACAAGCCCAAGAACAGAAACTGGGTATGCCGTGCCTGCGGCTTCACCGGCCACCGCGATCTCGTCGGGTCGGTCAATATGCATGTGCTCGCCTATGGGTCCCACGTGCTGTTTCCTCGTTCCGTCACGTATCTCCGTCCAGGCCCGTCCCGGCGGAGTAGTAGGGCAGACACACCCCAACGTTGTCTGAGTGAGCAAACGGGTCAACCACTGCTCGTAGAGCAGGTCTCTTCGGAGACAGGCCACACCGCTCGCGTTGCTCAGAAGCCTGTCAGCTGATCACGGCGACAGGAGTGTCACTCTATTGACACCGCAGCAACTAGCATAACAAGACCAATCACGCCACTAATATCTCCC
>JBKPBA010000476.1:0-4860 GCA_046726675.1 Chloroflexota bacterium | reverse complement strand
CGTCTCAAAGCCCATCGAAATAAAGAGTTTACGGGCTTCTTTGCTGGTAAGCACAACAGCCAGGTTGATCTGTTCAAGCCCCGGCAACGTCTTCGCATAGGCAATGGCAGCCTCCAACAAAGCCTTGCCTACCCCTTTCCCGCGTAACTCCTGCGGAACATACATCCCCCAGATGACACCCTTGTGGCGTCTTTTGGTCCCTTCTTCTCGCTGGAAGTTAGCGATGCCAACCAACGTATTTCCCTCGAATGCACCGAAGGTTGCATCATCAGGTGCTGCATCACTCTTGCGAAGTCCCTGCGTGACCCCAGCGATGCCCCGTTCAAGTATCTCTTCGTACGATGCGCCAAATGACTCCGGATTGTCGCGCAATGCCCTCAATCGAATGTTCCAAAATGCCTCGGCATCTGTCTCTGTCAATCTACGTACTTCCATATGTTCCCTCCTCAACAACTTTGACTGATGACGTGTACTGAAAATCTCTTCCCTCATCATCCTATCTCTTGGGAAGGCAAGCGTCAAGAACATTTACATCACTCCCCATATGGTATCCAGATATTCTTGACCTGCGTCGACTCCCTCAAGAACTCCTCACCCTCACCCTGCACTGGGTCTAACCAGTTGCGTGGATGCCCATAATTGACCCAGGTACGTTTCATATTGCCAGCCGAGGCCAGTTCAACACTCTTGCACCCCTCTGCCGGACCGAAGTACCACATGGCATCAACATCGTCATGATCGGCCAGAACCTGGCTCAACGTGTCACGATCACCTGTCACAATGTTTACGACACCGTTTGGCAGGTCGGATGTTTCCAGTACCTGGTAGCAATCGATTGCACTCAACGGTGATTGTTGCGAGGGAACCACTACAAGCGTATTGCCCATGGCAATAGCAGGAGCGACTAACGAGATAAAGCCAAGCAGAGGATATTCATCCGGGCAGGTTATACCGATTACCCCAATGGCCTCAGGCATGGCCAGAACTGCTCCACGTATCGGGGGACGATGTACAACGCCCTCAAATTTATCGGCCCAGGCTGCATAACTGAACAACCGAGAGATGCTAACCTGAACTTCAGCGACAGCATTTGCATAGGGACGGCCTGTCTGCTGTACAATCCTGCGAGCAAATTCATCCTCACGGGTCGAGAGGTTCTCAGCAATGTAATAAAGAATTTGAGCGCGATTATGGGTTGTGCCAACAGCCCAACCAGATGCCGCGTGCGCAGCCTCAACAGCATCGCGGATATCTTTACGATTGCCTTCACCTACCTGTCCAATCATACGCCCCTGAGGATCATAGATATCACGACTGTAGCCGGAATCCGGTCTTGCCTGTTTACCACCGATAAACATCTTTGGCGTTCTATCGATAGCGGGAAACGCCGCAACATAACTATTTGAAGATCCGAATGCTAGATTCTGGAAAGCACTTTCTCTATCCTCATCCTGTAGGGACCCTGATCCATTAGAAGATACAGAGTCTTTAGCTATATGAAGAGCTTCAAGCGGAGTCTCGAGCGTTTCCCATTTTGGGCGCACATATTCATACAGTCCTTCTTTGCCGCCCTCACGACCAAAACCACTCTCGCGATAACCGCCAAAGGCGCTCGAAGCGTCGAATAAGTTGGTGCAGTTGATCCATACACTGCCAGCTTTCAATTTGGGAGCCACGTCCAGAGCAAGGTTAATGTTATCACTCCAGACGCTTGCCGCCAATCCATAACGCGTATTATTAGCCAGTTCAACGGCTTCGGCGGGTGTACGAAAGGTCATTGAGACCAGCACAGGGCCAAAGATTTCGACCTGGGCAATCGTAGTCGCAGGTGAAACGTTCGTGAAAAGCGTGGGCGGGAAGAAATAGCCTTCTGTGGGACAGGCCCATGACGGCTGCCACATTACTGCACCTTCTTCGACACCCTGATTCACCAGGCGCTGAATCTCTTTGAGTTGTCCAGGAGAAACGATAGCGCCTATATCTACTGCTTTATCAAGCGGGTCACCGATCCGTAGATGTTCCATGCGGACACGCAGCTTTTCGATCAGGCGGTCTGCAATGTTCTCCTGCACAAGCAAACGTGAACCGGCACAGCAAACCTGACCTTGATTGAACCAGATAGCATCGACGACTCCTTCAACTACACTGTCTAGATCGGCATCATCAAATACGATGAAAGGCGATTTACCACCCAGCTCTAACGAGAGCTTTTTACCTGATCCAGCCGTAGCGCGGCGTATACTGCGTCCGACGTCAGTGGAACCTGTGAAGGCGATTTTATTTACGTCTGGATGCCGGACCAATGCTTCACCTACTTGCGAGGCTTCGCCAGTGAGGATGTTGACGACTCCAGGCGGCAGTCCGATCTCTTGCATAATTTCAGCGAACTTTAGAGCAGTCAGAGAAGTATAACGCGCAGGTTTGAGCACGACGGTATTGCCCATTGCCAGAGCGGGCGCGATCTTCCAGGCCAACATCAAAAGAGGAAAATTCCAGGGGATGATCTGACCCACCACACCCACTGGTTGATAGTCAGGGAGTTGCGATTCCATTAGTTGCGCCCAACCGGCATAGTAATAAAAATGGCGAGCCACAAGTGGAATATCGATGTCACGTGTTTCGCGGATAGGTTTGCCATTATCTAGCGATTCTAGCACAGCCAGCAGGCGCGAGTGCTTTTGGATATGGCGAGCAATGGCATACATATAGCGTGCGCGTACATGACCAGGTGTTTTACCCCAGGCCTCAAAGGCAGCGCGCGCAGCGGCTACGGCAGCATCGACGTCGGCACTATTAGCCGCAGCAACCTTCGTCAGAAGTTTACCTGTTGCTGGATTGATGCTTTCGATATACTGGCCACTGGCAGGCTTAACCCATTGATTATTGATGAACAGGCCAAAGGGTTCATGTTCCTTAATCCAGGCCAGTCCTGGAGCTGCGGCCTCTGGAGCAGGTCCATATTCCATCGTTTCGAAGATCTCCGTGACGTTCATACAAATCCTTTCTGGATACCCTCACGCCTTGAGGCTGAGGGAGGAAAGAAAGGCGTCCGCAGACGTACATCTTTCCATTTTTCTCCTCCTATGGTAGAATAAGTCTGCCATAAGGCACCCTCGCATGAGGGAAACGGTTTCGGCATCGCACCTGAACAACTGAGCGTATCGGGTTGCAAACGGGAATATCGTCGTTTGCGTAAAACTCTCAACGTCAAGCAGTTTTGCTTGCACCATGCCAGTGTCGGTATATCCTTCGCTGGTGGGTCGCCGTCAAGCGGCCTATCGTGTCGGTTCGTCTTCGGTCGGGTCAGACACAAGCTCATCCCTTTCTAGGGGATTGAGTCCTTGACTCTGAGCCTCCCTGCTTAAACGATTGGGTTGTGATGCGCCGCTGCATAGTGACCAGTAGCGAAGTACGAAAGTTGGCGTTCAATGTCTGAGAGTAAGCTACTGGCCCCAATACGGAACAGTAAATTATTGAGCCACTCGTTGCCCAGTTCCTCTTTCATCAAAATGAGCCAATCAAGCGATTGTTTGGCAGTACGTATACCACCTGCGGGTTTGAAGCCGACTTTGTAGCCGGTACGATCAAGATACTCACGAATTGCACGCACCATCACCACTCCTACCGGCAACGTCGCGTTCACCGGCTCTTTGCCCGTAGAGGTTCTGATAAAATCAGCGCCCGCCATCATACATACCAGGCTTGCCATGTACACATTGCGCAGCGTAGCAAGTTCATGTGTGGCGAGTATTGTTTTCATATGGGCATCGCCACAGGCGGCGCGGAAAGCTTGCACTTCGTCATATAGAGCCTGCCAGTTACCTGTCAACACATGTGCGCGTGAGATCACAATGTCGATCTCGGCAGCGCCAGCCTGCACTGAAGCCGCGATTTCTTCGAGTTTCTGCTCAAAAGGAATTTGCCCGGCAGGAAAGCCCGTAGAAACGGCGGCAACTGGAATACCAGAGCCTCGCAACGCTTCGACGGCTACTGGAACAAGATTATGATAGACGCAGACTGCCCCAACCTTTAAATCAAGCCTACTTGCTCCAAGCGCTTCTAATACCTCCTGGCGTACGGGATGGATGGCCTTGGCACATAGACGCAGAACGTTTCCGGGAGTATCGTCGCCCTGTAATGTGGTGAGATCGATACAGGTGATGGCTCGCAGTAGCCAGGCCGCCTGCCACTCTTTCTTGACTGTACGACGTGTGGAGATGGTTGCTGCACGCCGCTCTACCGCGCTGCGATTCACGCGCACCTGGCGCACCCAATCCATGTCGAGTAGCACACCTGGGTTACGAGCGCGGACTGGAGCGACAACAGGCTCAACACTCTGGACATCTACGTTTTCTGGTTCAGTTCTTCGTTTGGTTGTGGTCATGCGCGTCTTGTCCTTTGGAAGCATTTGAAACGGTAGTAAGCTCCGTTAGTCATCATGTCTACAAGTGTATCTTGACTTATACAGAGAGGGATTGTCAAGGATGATCAGATGCGCGCTCTTTTTTCTGAATCAATTCCTTATTCAATACATCCATGAGAGCAAAAAAAGCAGGTTTAGGATGATACGTCACATCGAAAATCAACGGCGCATCCGTATGACCTGTTGCACCTGGAATCCAGGAATGGCGATCGGTAAAGCCCCACACAACGAACGCAGTGCAGTGCTTGACGGACAGGCATGTGCTCAGCATGTCTCGATAAATTTGTGCTTCTGCGTCAAGTCTCACCTGCATAGGACGAAAATCACTCTGGATTTTTACATCCATCTCTGTGATCTGTACTTCAAGGCCTAGCGCTGCTAATCGTTTCATGTTCGCCAGTACATCCTCCGGAGGAGGATACACACCAAGGCTAACA
>JBKPBA010000475.1:0-4547 GCA_046726675.1 Chloroflexota bacterium | reverse complement strand
GCTGCGTTTCAAGCTGAATTGACCAGGCGAGAAAGCGCTGACGAATGGCGTTTCATCGCCTACTACGAACCCGTTGTCCCCTGAACACTACTGCCGAGGGGAGCACAGCGTGCTTCCTTCTTCTTTCCGGCGCTCATAGTGGTGGGAGAGTCAGCGCTCATGTTCTTTTTTCTGTTGCACATTTCCCAGAGCAATTGTGATCGGCTTGTGAGCGCAGAGAGCAGAATCTGGCTGTCTACTTGAGAGGTGAGGAGGAAGAGGGGAGACCAGGAACGAAAGGAGGACAGGTCGCTGCATGATTGATGAAGATCAGGTGGGCTGTGATGCACGAGCAAGGATAATGATACACACAAGAGGCAGGTTGGTTTCGCTCTGAGTGAACACTGCAGAAAGTAATCGTAGAAGCAGTCCTTCGCTTCGGTACGCATTACAGCCCACGTTCTTTGGAGTGGAGTGGAAATGGCATGTTTTGATGGAAAGGGGATCTTATGAACCCCCCTCCATAAAGAGGCTTCTTCTCATTGAGGAGAACCTTGCCACTATCGCACGGCTTGGTGAGTGGCTTGCACAGCAGGCTGGCTACCAAGTCATCGTCGCTTCTGATTGCTCGACGGCCTTGAAATTCCTGCACGCTTTCAAACCGGACCTCGTGCTTCTGAATGAGCACCTACTCACGCAGAATGGCATTGACCTCTTGCCGCGCCTCCAGATGATGAAAGACCTCCAGGATATTCCGCTCCTTCTCTTTAGCACAGATTCTCCTGCGAGCAAGTGCGAGTACATTCCTCCTTAGTGATGAGCTTTCTGATGGGGGCAGTACAAGTAATCTGTTACTACGGCAGAACCTAATAGCCAATTCAATGATAAAATCCGCTATACACTTGGGATAGCAGTTTCTTGAGCGTTAACACTTCCCACATAGGCACATTCATTGTAAAGAGGACATGCTTTGCATGCAGGCCGTTGGGCATGGCAGCTTTGCCTTCCATGCCGGATCAGATTGACATGCAGTGGATAGACCCATTCCGGTGGTGTGACTTTCGAGAAAAGGGTATGAGCCACATCAGCACTCACTTTCGGACCTATTAATCCTAAACGTCGGGCCGTTCTCCATACGTGCGTATCAATTGGGAAGGCAGGTCGGTCAAGGTGAAACAACAGAACGCACGCTGCTGTCTTAGGCCCGACTCCTGGAAGTTTACGAAGATAGCGCCCAGCTTCCTCTGTGGTACGCTTGGCAAGTTCATCAGAAAGATATTCTGCGAGGGATTGTTTGCCGCTCTGTGCCTGCTGCTCCTCTGTGAGCGTCTGTAAGACATCCTGAATACGAACTGATTTAATGTTCGCCAATCCGCCACTTTTGATAGCCTCGGCAATTGTATCCGTCGTTGCGTCCCGCACAGATTCCCATGTAGGAAATGCCGTAACCAACAGCTGGTAGGCACGTTCCGAATTACTATCTGAGGTGTGTTGTGAGAGGATGGTAGCGATTAACCCTCCGAGCGGATCGTTATCAGGTTCGTTCTTTGGTTCACCATAAGTAGCAATCAGTGTTTCATACACCCGCGCTAAGTGCATAGTCGGTATAATTGACGTTGCCATTCCCTTGTTCCTATCAATGGTTGATGGTATGCTATCATTCTATCGTTGCATATCTTCCATATGCAAGAAGAATAACCGATGCACTTGACGCAAGCTCTAGAATGTAGAGGGTACCTGTATCAAGCTTTTCGATAGAGGGAAATTGTTTCAGAACTTGCCTCCTTGCTCGGAGGTACCTGACAACAGGCGATAGAGCATCTGCATGCGGTGTCGTCGTTCTTCTGGAAGAGCGATAAGTAGAGGTGTCTGTAGACACGCATGTATATAGGACATCTTATCGTCTAGGACTAATAGGACCAAAGATTACAGCAGAACAAGCTCACGCTGTTTTCGCAAAAATCACCCCGCCAGGGTGGGTATACCCGCTGCATGTAAACTTGATACGACATGGGCGTCAAATCTGCCATGCGCAACGCCCTAAATGCACTCAGTGTCCGCTTTATAGTGAATGTGCATATGTTGGGAGTGTGAATCCACTAGAAGCAGCAATTCCAGGCTAATCTCATATCGGAGAATCTAATAAACTCGACGAGTTGTTTGCTCTAGTGCTAGAATGGCGATTGAAAGAAAAGAGAGATGGATATGGCTGATACGGATCCTATGATGAAAGATGAATGAATATGTATATTGAAGAGACACTACAACGTTACCTTGATGATCTGGCATCTGCACAGACTACTCCTGGAGGAGGTTCTACTGCCGCTTTGAGTGGCGCGATGGGGGCTGCGCTCGCCAGTATGGTTTGCCGGCTTACGATGGGTAAAGAGGCATATGCAAATGTGCAGCAGGAAATGGAAGAACTGCTCAGAAAGACCGAATATCTGCGTAATAGATTTCAGCAACTTATGCACGAGGATATCAAGGCTTATGGGCGTCTGTCGGCAATCTATAAGTTGCCACGTGAGACGAACGAAGAGCGCCAGTATCGTACAGATATGATCCAGAAGCAGCTTGTCGAAGCTGCGTTAGTGCCACTTGAGGTGGCTGAATGTGCCGCTGAGTTGATCCTGTGTTGTCGACGAATTGCTGAGATCGGTATTACGACCGTGCTAAGTGACGTCGCAACTGGGGCGATACTGGCTTCAAGCGCTGGCGAAGGTGCGGCCTTGATGGTTCGTATCAATTTGCGGACAATGAAGAATGATAAGTTGGTAGTAGAATTAGGAGATCGTCTAAATACAGCGTTAGCGATAATTGCGGAGGGTGTTCAGCGAGTAACAAATATAGTGGAGGGTAGAGCGTGACGGCAATAATTCTGGATGGGCGTGCGATAGGAGCGGAGATAAAAGCCGAGTTGCGAGCGGACATCGAAAAATATGTACATGAACTGGGCAGACCGCCCGGCCTGTTTATTGTGCGTGTGGGTGGTGATACAGCTTCGGGTGTATACAGTAAAGCGATTCTGAGAGTTGCCGAAGAAATTGGTGTCAAGGCAAGGCTGGATCAGTTCCCTACACGTATTTCAGCTGATGAGCTACGCGCAATATTAATGCGATTGAATTGTGATGAAACAGTTCAGGGTATCATTGTGCAGATGCCCTTGCCAGGGCATTTATCGCAAAAGATGGTAGCGGATGTGATCAGCTCGAGTAAGGATATTGATGGGATCAGTCCTCGCAGCGCGGGAAATCTCTTTCTAGGTTTACCTAGTTTTTTGCCAGCAACTGTAGCCGCTGTGATGGAAATTCTAGACCGCATTCGAGCCCCTCTTGAGGGTAAAAGAGCGGTCATCATTTCTCGTAGTAATATTGTTGGTAAACCACTAGCTATGATGCTGCTGCAAAAAAACGCTACAGTGACTGTAAGTCATTCGCATACTGTCAATTTAGCTGGCTTTACTCGGCAGGCTGATGTGCTTGTAGCGGCAGCTGGACATGCTAATATGATCACTTCTAATATGGTACGTCCAGGCGCAATTGTAATCGATGTTGGTATCAATGAATTACCAGGAGGTGGAATTGTAGGAGATGTTGATTTCATGCCTGTGAGCGAAGTAGCTGGAGCTATTACGCCGACCCCTGGTGGCGTTGGTCCATTGACGAATATACTTTTGTTAAAACAGTGTGTGCATGCAGCGTGGCAACAGGTGCAAGATAGAGGGCGTATGTTAGGGGAGGTATCGCTTTAATAACCTGGAGATAATCAGGCTTTTCCTGCTCGACGGCGGCGGGCAGCGGCAGCATTGCGGCGTCGCTCTCGGCGGCGTTCCAGGTTTGTAGCGTGCTGCTCAGCAACCTCCTCATCATCTGCGTGCTTGGCGATGGCGCTCGTACCGTTGCTTTTTGTAGTTGAGGAAGAACGAGACTGGGCACGAATGGTGCGAGCATTAATAATGCCCTGACCAATAACAAGTCCCGCGAGAATGGCGGCTGCAAGCAACAAAACAAAGTAAATCGGGACGATTATTCCATTGAGAGCTTGGGGAATCACTCTGGATCTGACCGAGGAACTGACAATAAATACCAGGGCCAGGAGAATGTATTCGACACCAGTCAGGATATTAATCTGTTTATACCAGGTGAGAGAGACACCGCGTGCGCGCGCTTCCCGCATGCGTTTGGAGCCTGTAAACACGTTGTAACTTCCAAGGAGGATAAAAACGAGACTAAAGAGTGAGAGAAACGTTGGATTATTCATGAGTTACGAAATCCTCCTGTGTAGAAAAGCAAATAATGATGTCACAAGAAAATATCCAATCACGCTTATCGCTGAACAAGAACTGACTCCGACCAGGACATCTGGTTAGCATACACCGAAATATGATACTGGCGCCCAACCTGGATGTCATTGCACTGTAAGGTCAAGACTATGGTATCGCCTGGTTGACCAGAAGGCAATTGAGATCCAGAAGGCAATAGAGTTCCTGATTCCAAAAGCTGCCCATTGCTGACAAACTTGATATTGCCTTTGATGTTATCATCAGGATTTACTGCCCAGCTAATAGC
>JBKPBA010000474.1:0-9663 GCA_046726675.1 Chloroflexota bacterium | reverse complement strand
TTACACCTGAACCCCGTGCCAAAGAAGTATTGGTAAGAAATGAGGCGATTGGGGTCAACTTTGTCGATACACAACACCGTGCTGGCCTGTACTATCCAGTCGATCTGTCCCTCACCCTGGGCGTCGAGGCGGCAGGTGTGGTAGCAGCGATTGGGCCTGAGGTGAGAGAGTTCGCGGTCGGAGACCCGTCGGGTATGCGGTCTACATGGGAGGCGTTTATGCGGAATATACGGTGGTGCCAGAAGCACGCCTGGTACCTGTTCCGTCAACAGTGGATGCCACAAGGGCCGCAGCTTCGTTACTTCAGGGGATGACTGCGCATTTCCTGGCACATGAGGCATATGCGGTCAGAGAAGGTGATACAGTGCTCATTCACGCAGCCGCTGGTGGGGTTGGTCTGTTGCTGGTGCAGATGATCAAAAAACGCGGAGCAACCGTCATTGGAACCGTTTCAAGCGCTGAGAAAGCACAGGTGGCGCGTGAGGCGGGAGCCGATCATCTCATCATCTCAACGCAGATGGACTTTGCAACGGAAACAATGCGTCTGACCGATGGTCGAAGCGTTCACGTCGTCTATGACTCGGTTGGCCGGACGACCTTTGAAAACAGTCTCAATGTCCTGCGGGTGCGAGGCTCAATGGTCGTCTTTGGTCTATCAAGCGGCCCAGTTCCTCCGTTTGATATGAACCACCTCTCGGGCATTACCGGCTCAGGGAATAACGGTTCCCTCTTCCTCACCTTTGCAACGCTGAACGATTATGCCTCCAGACGGCAGGACTTGCTGCGACTCGCTAGAGATGTGCTAAATTGGATTGCTGAGGGGTCACTGTCGGTTCGTCTTGCCGGCACATTTCCACTGGTCCAAGCTACGGAAGCACATCGACTGCTGGAAAGCCGCGAAGTAGCTGGAAAGCTCGTGCTTTTGCCTTGACAGAAAATGGAGAGGATGTTGCTCGTTTGAAGTGTTTCTCGTGCCAGAACAAGTAGCTGCCTCTTTTCAGTAAACAGCAGCCCCCCTGATTTCGACAATTCACCAACGATTTCAGTTTTGCTGTCAAAGATGACTGAGGAAAGGCAGTTCTTGTGCGCCTTGCTTGGACATTGACACAGTAAAAAAGAGCGGTAAACAGGAGGATTTCTTATTACTGCTCTTTTCCACCGGGCGTACAAGACCTTGCCTGACCCCGTGGAAAAGCAACATGCTGCATTGTCGTTCAGGTGAGGTACAAGTAGGAAGCGTAGGCTTCATACAGTGGCCATACGCTCTGTGAGCCGATCCGTTGGTAGCGTTCGTTCCAGTCTTTACCCCACTGGTCTTGTGGAGGTGGACACAACCTCACGCGATAGCCTACCCGCTCTAATCGATCGGCCAGTCTACGCATAGCATCTGTGCCACCTTCGTCAGCGTCCAACGCCAGGATGACCGATTGCACGCGGGCAGGCAACCACTTCGCCTGGGCAGCAGTACCGACCAGCGCTACCACATCGGATGCCCGAAAGCCCGCTGCCAGCAGCGTTAACCTGTCAAAGGCTCCTTCAACCAGAACGAGACTCTCAGTAAGCTGCGCTGGATCATAGCCAAACCAGCCTGCCGGATTCGTCTTAATCCAGCGCTTTGGCGCATGCGCCTGCTCCAGGAGTTCCTTGTGAGTGTTCTCCTTCATGCCTGGATGCCAGCCCCACAGGGAGCGTCCGATATAGCCCTTGCCGCCTGGTGAGGCTAATGGAAAGATGAGACGCTCTGCCCACCGGTGCATGAGTCCTTTCTGCTCAAAGCATGTGAGCATGTCGAGCATGGTTGGCATGAGATAGCCAACCCCTGTAGCAACTGCTAGCTCCAGCGGAACCTTCCGCTCCTCCAGGTAGGCCTGTGCTCGTGCTGAGTGGACCAACCCTGCCCGCATGTGCTCCTCCATTGACACAAGCATCGCCAGTTCATCTTGTTGCCACGTTGAGGCAACTCTTTCGGCATGCTGCACGACATTGGAAGCCGCGAGCCGCAATCGGTGCTGGGTCGTTGGGTAAGACGATGAGCGGGCAGGAGAAAGTCCCTGATAGTGGGTACGGATGAGTTGCTTGGCCAGCGCGGGATTCCAGTCGGCAACCAGCACGGTGGCCTCACAGGCAGCATTGAAGCAGTGTGCCCAGCCGGTGGCTTTGTCGACGGAAAGCGACCGCTGGTGGTCGCTGGCGTGCAGATGACAGTAGGCCCGCACATGCGCTCCCGCATCGATGGGGTCATCCAGTTCCGTTTGCAAGAGGATCTCGATCATCCTGCCCTGATGGGTCTTAATCGTTAGCATGCGAGTACCCTTTCTATCCCACGCGCAGTCTGTCGCCAGCAGGTGACCAGCAAGCTCGGTGAGCAGATGGACGATGTGGGATTGGCGCACTTCTATTATAGAACTTGTGTTCTATGCTTATACTATACAGTATAAACGCGCATACTTGACCTGGCTAGATGCTCGGTATGCCAAGAGCGAGACCTCAGTCCTCAGATTTTTCCTTTCATTTCTATCTTTCAGGATGATGTTAGTTGCATGAAACATTACCCTGATGTCAGTTGATAACGCTTCAGCCCTTTCCTTTTGTCTAGTTCAAACAAGGCACCATGTAAGACTCCTTCACCATAGGCACTCCCTGGATTGATACAGACGGTTTTCCCAATTTTGGCCGTGCCTCGTGACTCATGTATATGACCATGTAATGCAATCAAAGGCTGATATTTCTCGATCAAGGAGCGAACAGCTTGCGATCCGGCAGGTCCCATCAGCATCGAGCCTCCCTGAATAACAGGACTCAGATTCTCGTCGATCACAGGTGCGATATCGATAGCAGTGCGAATAGGAGGAACATGCAGGTTAAAGACCGACCTGGCCGGATCGTCTAGTTGGCTCACAAGACCCTCAATATGGCGCAGCAGTTCCTCTTCCGGCATCTCACGCGGTGAATGCCAGGGCGTCGGGTTCGCGAAGCCGCAGGAGAGCATCTGGAAATCCTCACCCAGTTCTACGATTTGGTCCTCAGGATCCACCACAAGTGGCGAACTGGCAATGACTTCACGCAGTCCAGGCTCGTCATCGTTTCCCAGCATAATGTAGAGTCGTACTCCTTTTCCTCGTAACCGCTCCTCAGCCAGATTGAGCCAGCGTTCTAGCGTTTCCCTCATGATCTGCAGAAAGAGTGCATCTATTGCACCCTGGTCATGTTCTACTGTTGCCAGTACCTCTTCATTCATGCGATGGGGGTACAGTCCGAGGTCACGAATGCGGCGTTCGAGCGCAGGTAACTGGTCTTCTGTAAAAGCCTGTTCACCGGTGACTGCTGGGACATAAAAGGATGTGTTCCTATTCACAATAGGAACCACTGCTTTCCCAGCGACGTCCCCACCCATAATCAGCACCTCGACTCCATAAAAACCAGCAGCATTGATGAACTTGCGCCAGAGCATTTCTGAGCCATGGATATCGGAGGCATAAAACGATTTGAAACTCAAGGTAGAACTCCTCTATGTAGATGCTTTGTAGTGAAAGGGGTAAAAGGCAGGTATTACCCGTACGGTCCTGGACCTCTCTTCTTTTCTTGCAAACCAGTCTGTATTTCACGTACCGCTTCTTCTGGACTGGCTGCAAAACGCAAGAGGTTGAGGTCTGCATCACTTATGACCAGATTTTCGCGCATAGCTTGAATGATCGGCGGCCAGCACTCACCGAGCAAAACAAGCGGCAAAGCCTGTCCTTCGGTCTGACTCGCAGCCCAGACGGTAGCCATCTCAGAAAGCGTGCCAACGCCGCCCGGTAGGGCAATGACCCCGTCACAGTTCAGGAGATGGTTCAGACGCATCCCATAGGTCCTCGACCAGCGTAGATCAGCATTCCACCGATTTGGCTCGACGTTTGTCCAGTGCTGCATGGGTAACCCGATCACTCTGCCGCCCGCCTCATGTGCTCCACGACTGACCGCTGCCATGAGGCCTCCATACCCTCCGGTCACGACAACAAAGCCTTTTCCTGCAAGCAGCATACCCAGTTGGTAAGCATGCTGCCACCATTTGTCGCTCTCTGTGAGACGTGCTGAGCCCATAACACCGATCTCAAGCCCGGTCTTTGTGGTTGACATGCCATCGCTTTCTTGTAGAGTGTCGCTCATGCAGGTTCTCCCTCTGTGACCCGGTGGATCGTCTCGTAGTGCTCCTGTGCCGCTTCCGGGCTGGGAAACTCAAAACGCTCCTGGCCACTCGCGCGGGTCAAGTGGAAGGCAAACTGGCTGAGCGGCAGTGCAGCCAGTAAGGGAGAGAACTCCTCCGGCAAACCCGGAGCCAGTGGAATATACGCACCGGGTGTAACTTGCGGTTTCCTGTCGCTGAGGAAGACCGGGTTGGCCCCAATGAAATTGAGTTCAGAGAGTATCTCGCTGGCGCGGTCAAATGAGGCACCGGAGGGAGCAATGAGGAAGACCGGTGTCCCCGCACCGCTCACGAAATACTCCTCGTGCGCCCACTCTTCGATGCTGGTGGCTACACCTAGCTTCTGTGGCCCCTCGAACAGCTTGGCGGCCCCAAAGTGGGCAGATGCCAGATTAGGTCCGGCGCCGAGAAACGTGATCCAATCATGCCCGGCGATCTGCTCTGCCACTCTTTGTGCTGGTTCGCTCGCTGCTTCAAGCGTTTGTTCGGCAAGTTCGGGTACATTCCTAAGCAGTCTCTGTGCTTGAGCAGTATCGACTCCACGAGCTTCACCCCATGCAACCGCGAGATCAAGAAGAGCGGCTAGAATTGCGAGATATGTGCTTGTTCCAGGAGAGTACCCCAACGTCGGGACAGATAAGGTGATGACATCGGTTGCTTCCTGCGCTAATGGCGAGTCCGGGTTTCCTGTCAAGGTAAGGATCCGGTGGCCGAATCTCCGCGCTTGTTTAGCGGCCTCGATGGTTCTACCAACCCTGCCGGAAAAGGAGATGCATACAACTGCGCTGTGTTGTGGCAGATAACGCACGCGATACCGGGCCATTTCAAGCGCGTGGATCCCTTCAGCACGAACGCCAGCATGCTTCTGGAAGGCGAGAGTTGTGGCAGTACCTGCAAAGGCCGAATCTCCACACCCGACAAGGTAAAGATGTTCGATACCCGCATCATGCAGCCCTCGGGCAAGGATACTGAGCGGCCTACCTAGCGTCTCATGCTGTTCCATCAACAGCTTAGGAATCATAGCTATTTCCTCGCGCATTACATCAGCCGCGCTGCTGATTCCGCGATCCACCCCCAGAACCTCTACCTGCGCGAGGGGAGTGGTTCGTGACAAGTCACGAACAATTGGTGGATAGCTGAGGATACGGGCCTGCGCTTCGGCAGGATCAACTTGAGCCAGGTACATGGAACTGAAGCCAGCTATCGCGTAAGAGGCAGAAATAGTGCCGCGTTGTGCTGCCTCTTTCGGACCATATCCCAGCGACAATCCAGCAGCAAAGCCCCCGCAAAATGCATCGCCAGCACCAGTTTCATCCACGACCTGCCCTGAAACGGTACCGACCTCATGCACTGTCCCTTTGGCTTTGTTCCACACCAGCACACCCTCTGCCCCCATCTTAATCACGATAACAGGCGTAGGGAGGCTCGAGAGATCTGCGAGGGCACTGCGCGGGTCGTCGTATCCTACCAGGTCATTGAGCTCGGAGCGACTTGGCAGGAAGGCATCTACCCTTCCCGCCAGTGCTCGCAAACGATTTCGGTAGTCAATGACGTAATCCTCATGGGTATCCAGCGTAATGAGGGCGTGAGGTGAGACACGCCGTATCTTGTCTATGATCGCTTCTGCCGCATCGAGCGGCATGGCTGTCACATGCACGACGGGCGGCGGTTCCACCTCCAACCACGCAACTGGAATGTCTTGATCCTGTACAGCCACCTCACGAGAGCGCTCTCTCGGCGTACGATAAATCCAGTGCCGTTGGCCGTTGGTCTCATACACCACCCAGTTGCGGACGGTCGGCCCAGTGATAGCGACCACGCCCTCGGTTGCTATACCGAGGGCGTTGAGCATGGCTGGAAGGTCGTGTGGAAAATCTTCTCCACGACGCGTTACTACACCGACATTGGGTTGCCAGAGTCGCACGCCAAGCGCAGTATACAGACTATTGCCTCCCACATTGGCCATCTGAGTCGTGCCGTCTGGCAATACCACGTCGTCGATGGTCAGATTGCCTACCACGATCACTCGTGGGCGAGTTTTCGGGATCACAGGTGTCTCGTTTCGCCCTTTCGTTTCCATCTCCATACGTCGTGTCCTATTCGGGTGGAATCTCACGATAAGCCAGGCTGACATCAACGCCCTGACTGCGATTTAAGAAGTAGGCAGCGACATACCAGATGATCCCTACTACAATCACACCGATAATGAAGGAGAGAGACAGTCTTGCTGTCACCCCGAAATTTGTATTGATCGTGCTGTTGAAGATGAACATCAGCATGAGACTACCGAGGACAATCACGCCACCTATTCCGGCAAGTGTGACAGTTGGAATGCCAAAAAGCCTGTGCCCGCCTGCCGATTCCCACACGTGTCGCAGTTTAAAGGGAAAAACAATCCCGGCGATCGAGACCAGAATAAAGGCAGCGACTTGCGCCAGGAGCGCACCCAGTAGACTAGCCTGTGGAAAGGTTACCAGGGCAATCAGCGCAAGGGTTCCGGTCACCGTACAGAATATGATGGCTTTGACCGGGGAGTGAAAATGCTCGCTGACATCACCTAACGGTGCCGGAACCATGCGATCAACGGCCCAGGCCAACATATAGCGTGTCGCCTGGAGTTCGGAGAGGGGGGTTCCCAACAGTGCCCAGAACACAAAGCCGATCCCAATGAGGAGCGGAACGAGCACGTTACCTGTGAGCAAACTCACGATGAAGTTGTAGCTAGGTGAGAGGGTGCCTGGTAAGTTGAGAAGCGCAGGATTGTTAATAGAGAGATAGCCAACGCTCCCAATCCAGTCCACGCCAACGGCATGTGTGAAAGCAATCACGAGCAGCGCCAACATTGCTCCGTTGAGCAGCACCCCGCCAACTATGGCAAAATACTGCGAGCGAGCGGCATGTTTAACCTCGCCGCCGATCTGGGCTGACCCTTGTGCATACCCTACCACAAAAAACACCCAGGGCAGCATGAGCAAGGTATCGGCCAGGCTAAAGCCATCAGGCAAGGTATAGCCGTTTTTCACGGCTGACGGAATCACTTGATTGAATAAGAGCCCCTTGTTATGAATGGCAAAGCTGTCCCAGGCACCTGGGATACGACCGCCGCCAAACAGCAGGAGCAGGAACGCCAGGAGGATACTACCGCCTGCGAAGAGAAAGAACACCTTTTGCCAACGCCAGAAACTCTGGCCCCCTAAGATCAGCAGCACAGCGAAACCGATATTGATCAGCAGACCGATGATGAGGACCCACCACTGCGTGGTGATCCCCAATACGGGAAATGAGGCCAGTAAATTGTTGCTGAAATCAATCCAGCCGCTTTGCCCGGTCACAGCCCCGATGGTAGTGAGCGCAACGGGCACGGCAAAGGTGAGTGCAAACCAGGCGATAAAGCCGATCCAGAAAAAGATGAGCCACATACCCTGGCTCCAACCCAACACCCAGCCGAGAAAAGGGTGTAGTGCACGACTGACGTACACGTAGTCACCGCCAGAACGGGGCATAGCAGCCGCAAAGGTCGAGTACACCCACAAGAGCGTGAATGCCATCAGTAGAGTACCGATAATCACTGCAACCAGCATGTTGCCATTGGGAAAAAACGCGGGTGCCTGCAGGAAGAGAAAAACGGCTCCGACGGCAATGTTCATGCCGAAGGTGTTCATGATGAAAGCGTCAAGCAGCGACACTTCCCGCCGTAGCCCGGTCGCATTACGCAAAAACATTTTGCCTTCAATGGCTGAAGAAGCCTTTTCCATAGTCAGAAGCCCTCCTCACTGTCCGGCGCGCCGATCAGGTGCAACACGCGATCATCCCGCCGGAAGCTTTCAATAGTGAAACGGAAACGGTCAGCTCGATAGAGCACCTGTGCAAATTCCACGAACTGGTCTGTTACGTCATAGGTTTTACCCTCCACTTGCAGCAACGGCGTTCCCTGGGGAATGCCTAGTACGGTTGACTGGGCGCTACGGCAGCGCACCACTTCGATAGTGCTTTCAGCTCGTGCTAGCACGATGCCATAGCGCTCTTCCAATGTTTTGTAGAGTGACTGGCCATTGAGATCTATGTTCTCTAATCCCGGTACAAGCCGCGCTGGTAGATAGGAAGAAAGCAGGGCTATAGCTTTCCCTTCAACCACTGCGACGCGCTGGAGGAAGACAAACTGCTGGTCACCTGCTTGAAGCAATGTCCTGATGGAAGCAGGGGCCTTGCCTACACGTAGCTCGACCACACGCAGGATTGCATTGAGGCCCTTGGCACGCATGCTCTCTGTGAAGCTGGAAAGAATGCTGATCTTCTCTTCAACTTTTTGTTCGCGAACGAACGTCCCTCGGCCGGGTACACGATACAGATAACCCTCTTTGACGAGATCGAGGATAGCCTGCCTTACAGGTGCGAGACTAATCCCGAAGCGGGTAGCATATTCGCGTTCCTGCAAGAGTTTTTGGCCTGGTAGCAATTCATTTCGTTCGATACAACCAATCAGATAGTTCCGCACTTGATGATGGAGAGGTATGGGAGAGTCTCGATTAATCGGCATCCCCCCTATCTGCGAAACAGCATCATTGTCAGCATTCTCATTGGCATTCAGATCAGCGTTCATCAGAGACCATCCTCCAGTTAAATATACATAATATTATAATATACTAATCTTATGAGATCAATCCTCGGAAATCCTTTAACCATTGACTTTTCGCGTATTCGCCAGATATCATGTAGACAGACCAAACTCAATACCTTTCTTCTTGTAGCGCGACGTTGATCACTCTTTTTCTTTCTATCTTCGTAGATGGTCGTTTTCACTTCGAGAATATCCTGAGGAGGGTGTGTCTATGGAGATTCGCAGATTGGATCATGCAGCGTTGCTCGTCAAAGATGTAGAGCGCTCTCGGCGATTCTATGTTCAGGGACTCGGATTGGAGGAAGTTCCTCGTCCGAGTAATTTCAACTTCCCCGGTGCATGGCTTCGTAAGGGAAGCGCTGAGATACATCTGATTGGCGAAGATGAACCCGGACGCACTGCCCAGCTTCAACCTGGGGGATACAGCCCCCATGAACTCTCCATCGGTCACGTTACTCATTTTGCTTTTGAGGTCACTGACCTGGAAGAAGCTCGCCAGCACCTACAAGCTCATGATGTCGCGATTGTGGGCGGACCTCGTCCTCGCGGTGATGGGGTCATGCAGATGTATGTCCGCGATCCCGATGGTTATATTGTCGAGTTATTTGTTTGGCAGAAGTAATTACTGCTTAAACCAGAAAGGAGGGGGCGCACTGCACTGCCGCCGCCTCATGAGTGGTAGAATCTTTCGTGGTGTATTTAGCGTCCATTCATAAGATGGCGGTCGTTGCGCCAGGCCTATGAAACCACCCAAATTCCGTTATTTTGCCCCACAGAGTGTTGGAGAGGCGCTGGTACTCCTGGCAGAACATGCTGATGATACGCGAGTTCTGGCAGGTGGTCAGAGTCTGGTTCCACT
>JBKPBA010000473.1:0-7013 GCA_046726675.1 Chloroflexota bacterium | reverse complement strand
GTTACCTATCTTCACACTTCCTCGCTTCTGGTCATGCTACTGTTCCCCAAGAGGTTTCCCTCTCAAAGTAAGACCCTTTGCCCTGAAAGGTAAACGCTTCCAACCTTTCTCTGCTCAGCAGAAATTCAACGAGCCGTTAGTCGGCGCACGACACTCCTCCATCCTCCCTTACAGAATATATAGGAAAAATATTATACAGGCGTTGCATCGCTCAGGTGTTCGATGACGCCATCGAGAAAAGCCAGTGTATTGCCAAATTTTTCTTTAGCCATATCATGGGCAGGAACGGTATTGAGGGATTGGTAAAGATCAACGAATCGCTCCTCGATATGGCGAAGGATTGCTGCAAGGATTTCAGCGTTAACAGCACGATTAGGATAGCGCGCTCCAAACTCGATTAAAGATGTTACGACAGCCAGACCGCTCAATCGGCCAAGCTTATCGGCATCATATAAGATACGTCCTTCGAGAGGAATCGATTCCTGTTCGCTTGGAGCAACGGCTCTGCTATGTGTCAGGATTATCTGCTCAACTTTTGTGATGCAACTGACTGTCACATCAAGCTTACGCAAAAACTCAACAGCCAGCTCGGCGGATTTCAGATGATGGTCTGGGAAACCATACTCCGCAGTTGAGATGTTATGCAGGTAGGCTGCAATAATCATGGCATCCATATCCAGGGTGCTTCTATCTTCCTCCTCCAGTACCGCTGCTAGCATCTTACAATTTGCTACCACTGCGCTAATATAATGGGATCCTTCTTTGCCCAACACGGTTTCCGCATGGTCCGCGACAGCTTGTACAATTGCATTGTCCATTAATTGCCAATCTGCCTCTCAGTATCATGATAACCCAAACAAAGTTCATGCAACGAATCGTTATATGGTGGTCGAGCTATGCCTGCCTCGGTAATAATTGCGGTCACATAGGAATGAGGTGTGATATCAAAAGCAGGATTTGCGGCATGTATGCCAGCAGGAGCGATTAATACCCCACGCATATTCGTAATTTCATCAGGGTGTCGCTGCTCTATAGGAATCTGTTCACCAGATGAAAGTTTGAGATCAATCGTGGAGCGAGGAGCTACTACGTAAAATGGTATAGCATGTGCTTGTGCCAGTACAGCGATGCTATATGTTCCGATTTTATTAGCTACATCTCCATTAGCTGCAATCCGGTCGGCGCCTACAAAAACGGCTTTAATCCCTCCATGGCGCATGAAATAGCCTGCCATGCTGTCAGTGATTAATGTTAACGGAATCCCCTCCTGCTGAAGCTCCCAGGCAGTCAAACGCGCTCCTTGTAGCACAGGACGTGTCTCATCTACAAAAACATGCAGGTGTTTGCCAGCTCTATGCGCGACGTACATTGGTGCCAGTGCAGTTCCCCAACCTGCTGTTGCAAGCGATCCTGCGTTACAATGAGTCAGCAGAATATCGTCGTCAGCAATCAACTTTGCTCCGTAGTGGCCCATATTTAGGCAGGCCTGAAAGTCCTCATCTGCAATTGCCTGAGCTTCGTCCCTCAAAATCTGAGCCAGGTGCGGAAATGAGCACTGCTCGTTAATAGCATGGTTAGCGCGACGCAGCATACGTTCAATAGCCCATTGGAGATTAACTGCTGTGGGACGAGTGCGACGAAACATCTCTCCAACGGCTTGTAGATGCGCTTGTACCTCTGCAAGTGTTAGCTCTTCACCTCGTTCGCGTAGTAGACGATAAAGCGCCAGCGCCATACCGAAAGCTGCGGTGACGCCAATGGCCGGAGCGCCACGTACTTTTAATGTAGAAATAGCTTCTACCACCTGCTGCTCGTGGGTAAGTGTGAGATGGACGATCTGCCCTGGTAAAAGCGATTGGTCGATCATACATACGGCTTCGCCACTGGCATCTTCCTGCCACCACACTGTACGCATATCCCGCAGGTGCTTTTCTTCAGCCATAAAAGGGATTGCTCCTTAGTTGCGGTTAGATTACTTTGTGTATGGTATCATACCTGAAGGATTTTGGGCAAATGAGGGGACTCAAAATCACTTCCCCCATTAGTACTAACTCAATGGCTCCTGATTTCATCGATTATCGCAAATATGCTACCATGATAAACAATAAATCACGCGAACACTGTTATCATTAACTATCTACATTCATCATGTTACTGAAAGCGTTGATTGTCCGTTCCACTACACAGAAGGATGAAAAGCCTTTCCGCACCCGCAGGGATATCAATTTGATATCAGCGTGGCCTGGAGATGCGCACTATCGCTTGATGGAACGGACAAGTCGATACAGTAGCCATTGAAGGGACGTAACGCATGGCCAGGGCGGAAATCAAGGAGAATTCTTGGTCCTTTGACCAGATTTACGACGAATATAAAACGCCTATTTATAACTATGTTTATCATCTGGTAGGGGACCGCGAACAGGCAGACGATCTGACACAGGATACCTTTTTGAAAGCGTTTCGTGCGCTGCCAAAAATGGATGCGAACTTAAAGCTATCGGCCTGGTTGTATCGCATTGCTACGAATACGGCCTATGATGCGTTACGTCGTCGCAAATTAATTGCCTGGCTTCCCTGGCAAGACCTCGATCACGAGCCAGCGGATGTTGAGAGCGCTGACCCTCAAGAAATTTATGGTACAACAGAACTTGTACGTGCAGCTCTTCGTCGAATGCCCCAGCAGTACCGGGCAGCGTTATTGTTGTATACTCAAGAAGGTTTCTCATACAGTGAGATTGCCCAGACCCTGAATATCGCTGAGAGCGGTGTCAAGATGTATCTGTCGCGTGCGCGTCAATCCTTTAGAGAACATTACAAGGCCTTAGAACAAGGAGGAAGCACAAAATGAACTGCGAGCGAGTCGAGGAATTGCTTAGCGCTTACCTTGACAATGCACTCGCATTCGAAGAATGGCGAGAGGTCACTGCTCACTTACAGACTTGCACAAAATGTAGCGCTATGCTCGCCGAGTTCAGTCATAACGATGCTTTAATCTCACACCTTCCCCGTGTTAGCCCTGATCCGGCCCTGCGCAATCGTATTTTTTCCTCACCTGAATTTCTAGAACTAACGGGTACATTTGATATTAGTGGTGAGGCTCAAAAAGATTGGACGGTACCTAAGCTTCCCGCGAAAAGTCCCCGTCGAGACACGCCAGGTCGTCCACAGCTAATAGCTATCCCTGGAGGTCGTAGCACCTCACCGACCCTATCAATACAGTCACCTTCACCCCGTCAAAGCCGGAATTCAAAAACTCTACGTACTTTGTTTGTAGTTCTTGCAGCTACTATGATCCTGGCTATTGGCATAGGGAGTTTCCTTGGTCTTAATTCCTGGCGGCACCAAACACAGACAACAAACAGCGAAGCTATTACTCCACCTACTGGTCCAGTGCAAGGTGGACCTCTCTCAGCAGGGATGCGTTTTGTCTTTCTACGCGATGGAGCACTTTGGAGCATACTGACTAATAGCAGCAATAAGCAAGCCGATCGCCTTACACCCGGCAATGTAATGGTAGCGGCAAATTGGGTGGTGGGTCCCGTACAGGCAGGGCGTTTGGCTGCTGATATGCTTGCCTACATTGATCTCCAGAGGGCTTTTGTACATATTATACGCAGTGATGGTCAGCAGGATACCATCATCAAGCAACCTTTGCTAAAAACAGGTATTCAACCTACATCTGTTTGGGATACTGACACCGGAGCAACAATCTTAAATAGCCTCGCATGGTCAAACGATGGGAGCATGCTTGCTTTTGTAGCAGACCCTACTGGCACTGGTCAGACGCGATTGTATATCTACTCCACTGAAACAGGTATTACGCAGATGGTGCCGCTTTCTGCCAAAGGGAGCATTTCTCATCCAGTCTGGTCACCTGACGGTATACGTGTGGCTTTTGAGTTAATCAACAATGGATCAGTTAGCATTTTTGACTATAATATACAGAACCATGGTCTTTTGACTATTACCAACGGCTCAGATTCTCAAGCAGGAGATACAGTTCTTTCCCTAAACTGGTCACCGAGCCTGGATGAACCTGCTATTACCTGGAGTGTGGGAGTGATTGGACACGTCCACAGTCTATGGGTACGACGTGTGGGTGTTGGTGGAGCGGTTGAACCTGGTCTGCTGCTGGCGGGCGACTTTGTTCAAGCAATTTATAGCCGTAATGGTAACAATAGTACAGGAAGCTGGCTGGTAGTGACTTCAGTTGGAGGTCGTGCAGGCGATCTCTGGCGTATTGGTGTTGTGCCAGGTTCGGGTTTTGTACGTCTGACTTCTGGTAAGCAAGTGAGCTTTGCGCAATGGTCTACAGATGGTGTACATGTTGACTACCTGGATGCGCTTTCGTCAGGCGTGGGTACTTTCCATATTGTAAGTGTACGCACTGGCGTTGACTCGCTGATTGCAACGGGAGTTGTCAATGATCCTGCTCCGGCTTGGTCTACTGATGGGCAAGAGTTGGTGTATAGTACGGGTGCACGAGTCGGCATTGTGAATATACAGGCAGGCAGCAGGACACTGTTCCTCAAATTAAATGGTGTGGCCTCTTCATTTGCCTGGTCGGTCACCTCGTCACATCAATTAGTGGTCGCTCTACGCGATATTTCTCAGGGTATATACATGGTAGAAACGTTGCATAACACTTCGCTGCAAATGGACAGATTAGGAGCTAGTGGCCCCATTGAATGGACGGAGATTCCTTAGTTCCTATTCGTGTTTCACGTGGGAGCTTCTCTGACTGTAGCTGCATGAAATGCTAAAACGGGCAAAATTGTAAAATCTTCATAAAATCGACCAGAATCTCTTATTGTTGAGAAAAATAAGCCTTTAAGTGATATCAAAAGGTCCAGTTATGCGTTATAATACATAGGCCTGGGATGGAAGGCGGGATGTTCGTAGGCAAGCATATCCACCTCGACGAGCAAGCTTGTAGCGTACATCTGATTATTCGTGCAACCTTTTCCCCATGGGGTTTGCACGCGCACCTCCTAGAGTCGCGCGTTGCGGTACGTATACGCGTGGTAAAAGGAGGACGAGCTGGCACCCCGTCCTCCTTTTACTTTTGCTAAGCCTATAGAAGGAGTTGCATGCGATTCACAGTGCGATCTTTGGGGGGAAAATTAGTAATTAGCGCAGCTTTGATGCTTTTGCTTTGTATGCTCCTTTTTTCGGTAACCTCCTGGTTTTTTTTGAAGACTTTTTACGAGCTCGAAGCGAGAAGAGACGCTGGAAGACACCTGGAGTCCATTACTAGGGCATACCAGACGAAAATTGATTTCTTGAAAGAAGGCCTCACTACAGAGGCTGCCAAGTCTGTTATAGTTGCCGCTTTAACCAACATCAAACCATACGCTCAGGCTCAGGCTTCCCGTGAGTTAGCATATGCAAAAGGGCAGTATCATCTCGCGTCAGTTTCCATTATCTCTAAGAATCGTGGCGTATTAGCACAATCATCGGGAGCTCCATCCCCACAAACTTTTCTTACTAGTTATAAATCCCTGATTGACCAGGGATTAAACTTAAATGGATATTCCTTTGCATCTCTAGAGAAGACACCTGGTAATAGTACCAATTCTTGGGATATCGATTATGTCATTCCAATTGTTGCGAAAGATGCGGGTGGACAAATTGGTATCCTTTTAGCTGTGCAGCGATTCGACGGCACTTTCGCGGACAATTTAATAAATAACACTAACACTTCCCTGAATGTTCTACTATGCGATTCAAAATCAAAGCACATCCTAGGGATGGGGACAACTGTAAGCTATATTGCTAAGTTGGATCCACATATATCAGAAAAAGACCTTTGTACACCCGGTGCAAGCTATGAAATCAATGGAACAGAGTATTATCTGACCATATCCAGTAGTTCGCCTTCGTTGGTGGTTGGGGATATTGAGCCATTGTATAACATTAATACTCATACCGTACGAGCTGTAGAGATTATGATCGGCCTTGCTGTCTTTATCATCGCTCTTGGCGTGACGGCTTACGCCCTGGTTGCGCGGACATTCTTCGTACGTCCAATACGTCGATTGCAAGCTCGTGTAGCAGCTTTGGTAGCCGATAATGGGGATACAGAACTTACGGCCTCAACAATTGACGAGTTATCTATGTTGTCTCGCTCTTTCAGCCTTCTATCAGAATCTCTTAGTATGCGAGAAAATGAAAGCGATGTTATCACCAGGCAGATGAGTGATCTGCTAACGATGAGTGATGTACTGATTTCGACATTGAACCTTGAGGACCTGCTGGGGGAGATTGTCTCTCGTCTTGGTCATATTATGCAAGCAAAAGGCGTAACACTGCTTTTATACGGGCGCGAGATGCAGTCTCCCTGGGCGGTGGCTCGATGGTCAAATCAACAGGTTTCCAATGGATCTATCCCCGTCGTCGATTCATTGCCGCAACATGAGGCTGTCACGGTGCATACGGATCCTGCTGGAGATATCGCCATGGCAGCGACTACTAAAATGGCTGCGATCGTAACTCCAACAAAGCGTACTACTCCATTGTCGAGTGGAAAACGCTCAGCTATACGGGTGCCCAAGCTCACTTCTCAAACTGAGCAAGCCGCGATGCGTGTCCCGCGTATTCCGCGCCCTGCTCTACGTGATCTTGATATGATTCTGGCACGCATGTCTATGCAGAAGCAGAAAATTGCTTACGGCGAGGATGTACAAATGATCTACCAGGAGCGAGGTGAAGCCTGGGCTCGTATGGCATTGGAAGCTGGTTATTATTCGGTTATTGCCGTTCCCCTGTTATTGCAAGATCAGGTTATTGGTGCAGTGGTATTGTATGGCGATAGACCTTACCACGTGAGCCGGCGTGACACGTTTTTGTTAAGCACCGCAGCAATTCAGGCCGCAATGGCAATTCAAAATGCGCTCCTTTTTGCCGAAGTTAAGGATAAAAATGCAGCTCTTGAGCGTGTAAATCATCTGAAGTCACAATTTCTTGCTACTGTTACCCATGAATTACGTACTCCATTACACAGTATTATCAGT
>JBKPBA010000472.1:0-8688 GCA_046726675.1 Chloroflexota bacterium | reverse complement strand
TCACTAAACTAAGATTCACGAAAAAACCGCCATAGTACATCTGTCACCGACAGATGTTGAGTAATGCCCACTGCGACGCGAAGCAGGTGCTCTATTGCTTCCTCTATGAGATACTCACGCTAACTTGTGGAATAGCGGTTTCCAGTTATCCACAATTGGAACGCTAGGCATAGTCGTGCTCACGCCTCTATTTCAGCACTTATTCCGCCTCATTGATCAACTACCCTTTGCTCATCTTATTACTGAGTCTTTCGCAGTTACACTGGCAGCCCAGATAGCTACGCTCCCCATCTTCGCCTTCACTTTTACCCAGGTTTCGTTCATTGCGCCTCTTGCAAATCTGTTAACTGTACCACTGTTGGGTGCGTTGATCTTTTTAGGCATAGCGCTCTGCGTAACTGGCTCTATCGCTCTCCCGCTTGGAATGCTCTGTGGCTTGATCATCTTCCCACTACTCAAGTATATTATCCTCGTTGTCTCATGGTGTGCATCCATACCATATGCTTCTAGCCACGTAGGTAATTTGGATATGAGCCTTGCCTGGTGCTATTATGGTCTTCTGATTTTTATAGCAAGTTTTGCTCTGTGCAGATGGCCTCAATTGCTTCAACCGCATAATATAAACGCTGCTTTATCGCATCTATCATCCAATATGAATACAAACCAGGTCATTGTAGAGAACAAGCAGCACGAGGTGAAAACCACTTCCTCCCTTCTGCAACCACGCATATTGCCCATATTACGCTATGCTGCTGTCATGATAGTGATTCTTGCAACCGGATCAACCATTATGGCAGCTCCGGCTAACGGGCAACTATCAATCCTCCTGCTAAATGTTGGGCCAGCAGGGAAGCCTTCACAAGGCGAAGCTATGTTTATCCACACAGTCGATGGTAAGACCATTCTCATAGACGGCGGTCTTGATGCTACATCTCTTGCTCAAGAGCTAGATGGCCGCCTCCCGTTCTGGCAGCGTTCAATCGACACAGTTATTTTGACATCACCCCGTCAAGATCATCTCATAGGAGCGCAAGACGCTATAAGTCGCTTCCAGGTTGGTGAGATAATTGACGCAGGGATGCTGCATCCCAGCACCGGATATGCTCTCTGGAAACGCACTATCAATGATCGCAACCTTCTCTATTCACAAGTGCGAGCAGGTTCATCGATTCCTTTGGGAACACAAGTAACGCTACAAGTTCTCTGGCCCCCATCGCCTCTCCATAAAGGGACCAGTGAAGAATTGGACAATGCATTGATAATGCGGCTGGTCACGTCACATTTCAGCATGTTACTTCTTGGCTCAGCAGCCCTCAGCAAATATGCCCTGAGTGGACTACTAACAACAATTGACCATAGCTATCTCCAGGCAAATATTGTGCAGGTGGTTGGCGAAGTCAGCAAAGCTTTTCCGGCTGAGTTGAATTCTGTTTTACAGATAGCCTCTCCCTCGTTGCTACTGATAACTCCTGCCGCATTAAGCTCAAAACTCAGCAAAGCAGGTATAACATCGACCGTTTTACCTCCACAATTTGTCAATGCATCCTGGCAAGTCATACAAACAGCACAGGTAGGCACTACGGCAATCAGCAATAATGCAAGCGGTTGGAATATAACAGCGGAGTAGATGAAACGCAACCTCAAAAAAGTTGACGCAATGTGCTATGATTCTCAGCGATACTAGCAATAGAGCGTCTGAAACAAAGGACAAACAAGCTATGACAACCTGATAACGATGCGGGAATGAGATGCCTGACAACATCGCTATATGCCCAAACTGTGGCACAGTCACTTTAAAGGCAAAAGATAACCCATCACCGACTACATCATATGGATCATATTCTGAAAGGTATTCTAACTCCCCCCCGGGATATACTGACAATTCCCAGCGGGGCTATCCACCACCTCAAATGCAAGCGTATAGGTCACCACAGCAAAATTATAGCTATGGGCAGTCCTATAACGCTCCTCCAATGTACCAACAAGCTCCATTCAATGTTACTGTCCTTAATACGAACAACAGCACCCCGCTCATCGTCGAGCTTCTTCTCTCAATTTTTCTTGGCATCTTCGGTGTTGGCTGGTTGATTGCTGGCGAAGTGGCTATTGGGGTCATCTTACTTGTTTGTAGTCTCTTTCTTTATTTACCTCTGCTCATAATATCGATCTTCATCGCATTCTTCACCTTTGGCCTTAGTCTCTTCTGCACCGGCCCTCTAGTCATCGGAGCCATCGTTCTCAATGCGATACTTCTGAACAATAGACTGAAACGCAAGGCAACAACATACATGCCGGTACCACCGATGTAGATATACCATCAGCGCCTGCTTGAAATGTAAGGACGACCGCAAGGGTCGTCCGGTAAATTTATTTTGGGAAAGCCAGTCTGCGATATTTCTCACGTGACTCTAACCACGCTTCGTCAGAAAGGCCAAGTTTTTCTCGCAATGTTTCCGGCGGAACCCCGGACTTAAGCTGCTTTACCGCAAAGCAATCGCGAAGCAGTTGTAGAGTCACGCGTTTCTTGATGCCAGCTTTTTTTACGGATCTCGCTAGAATATAATTCAGGTTGCGATCTGTGCAGACGAATAGTTCGTCGGTGGGATGATACTTCGCTACGTATTGCTTCAGGATAGTAGTAAAATCGGCTGGAAGAGCAAGGCGTCTCTCACGGTGCTGTTTGCCTGTCGCAGCAGGAAAATGGATTGTTATCATAGGAACGTGTGGATTGGAAAGATCGATATGATCCAATTTCAGGCCCATCACTTCCTCTTTTTTCAATCCCGTGTGTAATACCAGATAAACAAGACAATAAGAGCGTGGATCTTCTGCTGAAGCTTCAAGCAGCCGTTCTATCTCGTCATCAAAGAGTAATTCTGGTAGGGGAGGCAAGGGCCGTTCTAAAACCAGGCTTGCAGATGGGTCTTCACGAATAACACCATCGCGGGTCAACCAGGAGAAAAAATTTTTCAGGAAAGTCACACGCCGAGCCATCGTTTTAGGAGCGGGAACCTGCCCATTCTTCCCAAACTTCAACTTCATGAGCCAGTCGGTTAGTTGTTCTTTTGTAATACGCCCCACTGGAGTGTCACGACCTACAAAATCACTGAACATCTTTAGATCTGAAAGGAAGCAAGTTACGGTATAGTCAGATTTGCCTCGAAGTCTCAAATCTTGTTGGTAAGGTATGAAACAGGCTGTCAAACTGGATTGATCAGTGAGTGGATTAGTGCGTACTAACGGAGGAAATGCCGTTTGAGTCGGATCAATCGGTTCTGTAATAACTACTGGAGCGCCAGAAAAGAGGTCAGGTTGCAAGACGGTACTTTCATCAGTATTCATTGGCTCAAATTGTGATTGTTGTTGATCGTCTTTCTCCATCGATCTCTCCTTAATAGTCACTATTTCATTATAGCAGTTTCATTATAGCAGGAAATAGCAAGAATGTTCAAGTTCAAATGCATTGTTACCTGGATAGAAATGATTCGTCTCTGATGTGTAGACTAATCATATGCAGCACTCTCAAGCAGGATATTTTAGTATATGAAACGCATCAAACCAATGCTTCCCGCGATTGGCATTTTCTGTCTCGCCCTTACCGTACGCGTCATCTATAACAACACGGTCGCGTATCACTATTACCCACTGCATGATTCAGCTTTCTATCAGGGTATTGCATTTCATTTATTAAATGAACATTGCTTCTGCCTGGAATCATATGTTTCAACCGTCACTCGAGCCCCACTCTGGCCATTTACTATTGCAGGTATTTCTCTAATTTTCGGTCCCAGTGATTACTTTGCGCGTCTCTTTCTGAGTCTGGTTGGCTCAGGAACGTGTGTCCTGGTGTATCTCTTTGCACGAGATTTATTTGGCTGGCGTATCGGTGTTCTGGCAGGAATATTTGCAGCGATTTATCCCGAACTGTATATTTATGACGGCTGGCTCTATACTGAATCACTCTATACATTCCTGCTTTTTGCTACTTGTTATGGACTGTATCGTTTACAGCATGCACCAGAGAGAAACTGGCGAATCTGGATAACATGCGGAGTATTGCTCGGCCTGCTCTCGCTCACACGGCCAAACGGCATTATCGTAATTGGCCTGTTCATCGTTTGGTCTATCATCATGGTCTGGCAAAAATTCTTATCATGGCGCGTGACAGCCAGAGGAGTTTTAGTCACTACCTTTATCGCTTTTGTATTAATCGCTCCCTGGATAATACGTAATTATCTGGTCTCACATACATTCATTCCAGTAGCGATCGTAGACGGAACAGTTCTGCTAGGTGCATATAATAATGAGGCGCTGACTAAAGCTACTTATCCAGGCGGTCCAAAGGGAACCTGGATTAATCCTATTGTATCAAGACCTGACATTGTACATCCTTTCCCACTACACACTTGTACACCCCCATGCGAGGTAGTCCGTGAGGCAGCTTTTAAAGATGCCGCTGTAAAATGGATACAAGATAACATCCATACAATGCCATATTTACTGAAGCTACACTTTATCAATATGTGGCAACCAGATACCTACGAATCAGATCTCCCAACAGTTCGCTTCTCACAACAACAATCGACACAGTTTGTCTTGCGCATGATGAAAACCTGGCCAATTTATCTATTCATTCTGGCCGCACCTGGCCTTATTGTCACATTACGGCGATGGCGTGAACTGCTTTTCATTTACTTCATGATCATCTTGACGATCGCGCAAAATATCATCTACTACGGCATCCCGCGTTTTCGTGCTCCAATCGAGCCAATGCTTATCCTCCTGGCTGCAGGATTTATCTGGTGGTTGACGTATAAAGAAAAAGGGACATTGCGCTGGATAATTGATAAAATGCGCAACAAAGACCAAATATCAACTAATACACCTGATCAATCAGAGAGTTCTTTAGATTCGAGCGACCCTGTCACTGGGAACGAACAAATTATGGCCGGTGATAAGTAGTTATCCCATTCAGACACGAGCGGAGGAGAGAATCCACAATGCCCCATCTCAAGCTTGACCAATCCTTGGTCGATGAAGCTCGCGCCCTTGCCCTCCATATTGTTGAGCCTGTCATTTATTACATTGGTGAGCACACAACCGTTGCTATCGAACGTACCACCTTACGCTTGATTGGTATAGATGGTATCGATAAAGATGAGGTACCCCTGCCAAACCGCATTGTTGACAGTGCGTTGTCATTACTGCCTGGTGGTATTTTGCGCCCATTTGTGGCGACGGCGCTCCAGAACAATCTCTCTCCCCAGGCAACTGCTGAAGCAATTGGTCGCAACGAACTTATACTGTGCGAACCACAGGCAGAAGGTAATGCTCTGGTTGCCATCGACACTGAAGCCACGCGTTTAGTGCAAGAGGGAGTAGCACATATCCGGGCGCGCCGTGCCGAACGTACTGCTATAATCGAAGAATTGAGCAACCCACAAGCACCCTGGCTTTACGTCATTGTAGCAACAGGCAATATTTATGAAGACATTGTGCAAGCGCAGGCAGCTGCACGCCAGGGCGCTGATGTGATCGCTGTTATTCGCTCAACGGCTCAGAGTCTGCTCGACTACGTGCCCTACGGGCCCACGACTGAAGGCTTCGGCGGCACCTACGCAACGCAGGCTAATTTCAAATTAATGCGAACTGCGCTTGATGAAACTAGCCGCGAAGTAGGACGCTATATTCGCCTGACCAACTACTGCTCCGGTCTCTGCATGCCTGAAATTGCCGCGATGGGCGCTCTAGAGCGGCTGGACATGATGCTTAATGACGCGCTTTATGGCATTATCTTCCGTGACATCAATATGAAACGCACTCTCGTCGATCAACTGTTCTCCCGGCGTATTAATGCTGCTGCTGGCATCATCATTAATACAGGTGAAGATAATTATTTGACAACCGCCGATGCGATTGAAGCCGAGCATACGGTTGTTGCCTCGCAGTTCATCAACGAACGCTTTGCCCAGATCGCAGGTATTCCACCAGAACAGATGGGACTCGGTCACGCCTTTGAAATCGACCCCTCAACGCCAAACCACTTGCTACATGAGATAGCCTCAGCACAGTTAATTCGTGATCTCTTCCCGAATAAGCCGATTAAATATATGCCTCCCACACGGCATATGGATGGCAATATTTTCCGTGGATATGAACTCGACAGTTTCTTTAATCTTGTCGGTGTGTTAACTGGCCAGGGCATCCAGCTGCTTGGTATGCCAACCGAGGCTATTCATACGCCGCTGTTGCAAGATCGTTTTCTGTCCATTAAAAGTGCCCTGTATGTGTTCAATGCTGCCCGTGATTTGGGTGAACAGTTTGATTGGCACGAAGATAGCCTGGTAGCGCATTGGGCAAATCAAATATTGCATGAAGCCGTTGAACTTTTGCAAGAAATAGACAGACTTGGCCTCTTTAAAGCACTGGAAGCCGGGCTTTTCGCTGACATCAAACGTTTCCCTGAGGGAGGACGTGGGTTAGAGGGAGTAATTAGAAGAAACGAAAGGTATTTTAATCCGTTTTATGAGGAATTACTGGCTTAGATTGTTGCCCCAATCATGAACAGATCAGCAGTTTCATGATCGGGCAGCCGGATACCCCTATCTTTCAAGTAGGAGTAAGGCGGCCCCCCAAAGACTTCACAAGGGTTAGAACAAATGTGATGCTGACGTGTATGGATGTACAGCATACCAAACACGTCACCTATAAGCTTGCTTACTATTTTGTCTGGTGCCCCAAATATCAGAAAAAGCTTCTGGTAGGCAAGCTTGCCACGTTTATCGAACAGGCAATCCGTCGCATCTGCACAGCGAACAGCTGGACGATAGGCGCGCTCAACGTGCAGGAAGACCATGTGCATCTTTTTCTTAGTGCTCCCCCGAACGTTTCTCCCTCGCAGATCGCTCATACCCTGAAGGGTGCCACCGCCCGCTTGGTCTTTCAACGCTTCCCCCCGCGTCAAGAGTTATCTTTGGGGCGGTGCCCGTCACGGTCTCGTTCGTACTACGTAGGGCAGCGTGGGAGACATGAGCGTGGATACGGTGTTCAAATAGATCGAATTGGGTCAGGACTAAGAAATATCGTCGTTGTCTTGTATCGTTTCACCCTTGCGGAGAAACTCATGTAAGTCAGAACGCCGGATACGATACTCCCCTCTTCGGCCTAACGTGACAGCACGTAGTTGCTTCTCGCGAATCCATTGCCGAACCGTATCTACATGGACTCCAAGTTCTTCCGCAACTTTTTCAACATCTAAGGAGTTATCAGAAAATAAGTGTTGTAAAAATGGGACAGAAGATGGTAGACTGTGAGGCATGAAAGAAGAAGCGATCAAGCGGAAATTCGAGTTGCTGGCCGGGGAACTGAATGAACGGACGCGACGCCTGACCGCAGCAGCCGAGGCCATGGCTCTGGGGTGGGGCGGGATCTCGGCGGTGGCGCGAGCGACGGGGGTATCCCAACGAGCCATCCGGCAAGGCATCAAGGAACTGAAAGCCGAGAGAGTTCCCAGCCAGGGGCGCATCCGGCGGGCGGGCGGCGGACGGAAGAAAACGGTGAGCAAGGACGAGAGTCTGTGCGAGGATCTGGAACGGTTAGTGGAGCCGGTGACGCGTGGAGACCCCGAGTCACCGCTGCGGTGGACCTGCAAGAGTGTACGCAAGCTAGCGGCGGAGTTGGGGAAGCTCGGACATCAGCTGTCCTATCAGTTAGTCAGCGAACTGCTCCACGACCTGGGTTACAGCTTGCAAGCCAACCGCAAGACGCGCGAGGGCGGAGACCATCCCGACCGAGATGCGCAGTTCGCACACCTCAACGCGCAGGCAGAAGCCTACCTTTCAGCCGGTGAGCCAGTGCTGTCGGTCGACGCCAAGAAGAAGGAACTGGTGGGCGATTTCAAGAATAGTGGACGGGAATGGCACCCCCAGGGTGAGCCGGAGGAGGTACGCGTCTACGACTTCCCCATCGCTGGTCTCGGTCGGGCGACCCCGTATGGCGTGTACGACCTGGCCCGCAATGCGGGTTGGGTTAACGTGGGCATTGACCATAACACCGCAGCCTTCGCCGTAGAGAGCCTTCGACGCTGGTGGAACGAGGTGGGACGGTCTCAATATCCCAAGGCGAAGCGGTTGCTCATCAGTGCTGATGGCGGAGGCAGCAATGGGTCGCGCGTGCGCTTGTGGAAATGGGAACTGCAACAGTTGGCCGATGAGACCGGGCTTGCGATCAGTGTCTGCCACTTGCCACCAGGAACGAGTAAGTGGAACAAAATTGAGCATCGTCTCTTTGCTTGGATCAGCCAGAACTGGCGAGGCAAGCCACTCACCAGCTATGCCGTCATCCTCAAGTTGATTGCGGCGACCACCACCCAAGCTGGACTGACCGTTCAATGCCAACTCGATACCAATACCTATCCCGCCGGACGCAAGGTCTCTGATGAAGACATGGCCTCCATCTGCTTGGTGCCAGATGCCTTCCATAGCGAATGGAATTACACCATCCTTCCTCATGACCACTTCAATTAATACACTTATTCTCTGATAACTCCTTATTGGAATCCTATGGAGGTATCAGTCAACAGCAAGTGAATAGCATCAGTAAAATCATGCATGTAGTTCAGGTTGTGCCTGTTGCTACAGTTGGGTGGCAACCAATCGAAGAACTCCTACCTGTTGAGCTATCTCAAAA
>JBKPBA010000471.1:0-8040 GCA_046726675.1 Chloroflexota bacterium | reverse complement strand
ATGTACGAGTTAGATAACCGAAAGGATCAGGCGATGACTATTTTGAAGGTCGCTATGGCAAATTAGGCGATGTGGGAGCGTGACCAGTATTTTCCACCATCCTATGCACAGGCTACCTGGAAACGTCTGATACCGTTTTTTCAGCTTCCTGGCACGATCACGCATCACGCGCAGATGGTGCAGGTCGAACTGCGTCCATTCAACGACCGTGGGCTCAATCGAGATCTGGCGGCCCTCTGTGAACGCGTCAATCAGGCATTACCTCGCCTGCCCGATGGACGCCGACTCTCGTTTACCATCCAGTCCTCGTGTTGCGTTCTTGCTGCGCAGAAGGTATCCAAAATACCGTGACTCCCTGCCAATATGTGCCATCCTGTTGAATCTTTTCTAGAGAAAACAAGATCGCCAGGTAAGATTTCCCGTGAGGCAATGCGCGACTCGTACCTACTGTTCAATCGAGCATGAGTCGTGTATACTTCCTGTAGATCAAACAGATGGGGTTCCAATGACTTTGCCGAGAGGAACAGCATGACAGCAATCAGGAATGCAAGCGCGAACGCTGGCGTTACGCCGCAAGTCTTTCTCTCCTATGCGCGCGCAGACGGAGAGCCATTTGCTACGCAATTGCGGCAACGGCTGGAAGCTGAACATATACCCCTCTGGCAGGATCGCGTTGGCATGGAAGGGGGCAAGGATTGGTGGCTGCAAATTACCGAGGCGCTCGATGTCGTCGAGTTCATGGTGCTGGTGATGACGCCCGCTGCTATGGGGTCGGAGACGGTACGTAAAGAGTGGCGATATGCGCGGCAGCAGGGGGTGTGCGTCTATCCGGTCAAGGGTGCGCCTGATCTTGACTTCACTAGCCTGCCGCACTGGATGCGCAGCGCGCATTTCTATGATATCGACTATGAATGGCCGAAGCTGGTCAACGATCTGAACACGCGTTGCCAGCAGCCGCGTGTTCCTTTCATGGTCGAAGACTTGCCGGTGGACTATGTGCCTCGCCCGCAGGAATTTGATGCGTTGACCGAGAAATTGCTGGATCAGCAACGCGAAGAGCCAGTGGCCATCACAGCGGCACTGCGTGGCGCTGGCGGCTATGGCAAAACGACGATGGCGAAGGCCCTGTGCCACGACGAGCACATCCAGCAGGCCTTTGACGATGGTATCCTGTGGGTGACGCTCGGGGAGAACCCCGGCAACCTGGGAGGCAAGGTCGAAGATCTAATCTACACGCTGAGTCATGAGCGACCAGGCTTTACAGACACTGTCGCAGCAGGATCTCGACTGGCGGAATTGCTGGCGGACCGTGACATCCTGCTGGTGGTCGATGATGTGTGGGACACCACACACCTCAAGCCGTTTCTGCAAGGTGGGAAACGCTGTGCCCGCCTGGTAACCACACGTAACGAGGATTTGCTACCCACCAATCACCAGAGCCTGGTCGTGGATGCCATGCAGCCAGGCGAGGCGGTACAACTGCTCTCCTTTGGCTTGCAATTAAGAGCATTCACTGCCACTGAACAGCACACACTGCGCTCGCTTGTAGCACGTTTGGGGGAATGGGCGTTGTTGCTAAAGCTCGCAAACGCGGTGCTGCGCGATCGCGTGGGTCGAGGGGAAGCGGTGGCTCATGCGCTGGTCTATCTCAACAAAGTGCTGGATAAACGCGGTTTAACGGCCTTTGACGCGGCGAACGCGCAGGCCAGGGACGCAGCAGTTAGCGCGACCTTACGTGTCAGTTTCGAATTATTGCTTGAAGAGCAATACGCTCGCTACCAGGAGCTGGCGGTCTTTCCTGAAGATGTCGCTATTCCATTGGCAACGCTAGAGAAGCTGTGGGGTGCGACAGGTGGACTGGATGACATTGATACAGAGGAGTTATGTCGTATTTTGTACCGACATTCTCTGTTGCTCACCTTCGACCTGGCGACGCGCACGATTCGCCTGCATGACGTGATACGCAGCTATCTGCAAAAAGCAGTGGGAGCCACGCTGCCTACATTACATGCGCACCTGCTGGATGCCTACGCGCTTACATGTTGGGCGGACCTGCCTGATGAAGAACCCTATCTATGGGATCATCTCGCTGAACACCTCGTCGAGGCTTCCCGGATTGTAGAGCTGGTTGCCACCGTGAAGGATCTGCGTTACCTGGCACGCAAAACACTCGTGCGCACTGCGTACGCTGCTGAAGCTGACCTGGCGTTAGCTGAGCAATGGAAACCTACAGATGTGCCACTACGCCTCCTCGCGCGCAACTTTGTCAACATAGGCCATCTACTCAACCGTTGTAGCATCTACAACGACATTGCAGCCGTCCTCTCTAGCCGACTCGTGCATCTGCAAGAACTCTCGGACCTGTGCCGGGCATTCGAGCAGGAGATCCCTCGACCGTTCCTGGCAAGCTGGCACCTGCTACCAGATCTGCCAGACTTGGCACTGATTCGCACGCTGCTCGGGCATACACGTCCGGTGTATGGATGTGCGATCAGTCCGGCGGGCGACTATATCGTGTCGGCCTCCGAAGACCACACACTCAAGGTGTGGGATACTCAGACGGGGGAGGAGTGGCGCACGCTACGTGGGCATACTGATGGAGTGTTTGGGTGTGCGATCAGCCCAGCGGGAGACATCATCGTATCGGCCTCCTATGACCGGACGCTCAAGGTGTGGGATGTGCGCACGGGAGCATGTCTTAGTACACTGTATGTGAATGGTCAGCTCAATGCCTGTACTTTTCATCCTGATGGAGAGCATCTTGTTGCGGCGGGGGCAGGTGGTGTGTATTTTTTGCGGTGGGTGAGGTAAAGAGCCGCGGCTTTGATGTTTCTGCCCTCAAAAACTGGCTGTTGAGAGATGGATGCATCGGGTTGTATACTCCCCGCATTTTTGCTGCCTCGAAGAGCGGCGTATTACTCGTGTGAAAGGATTAGTTCGTTCAATGAAGCTCAGGCTGATATTCACCAAGCCCACGTACCCAGTTGAGTTCTCTTTTGACGGCATTCCATAACCGCCTATCGGCTGTCCAGCACTCGCATTGTTCTGCAAGCGCCAGCGCGAGATAGTGCACATCATAGGTAGCTGGGAGATGAAAGCGCTGTGCAAACTCCATGGTTTGTGCACTTACCTCTTCATACAATAAGAATACCGCTGAGCCGATCGAGATCTCAATCGGGGTGCACAACACTGGAGAGCAGGAAGGTGACGAGGTGGTGCAACTCTACTACCGCGACCTGGTCGCCTCGGTCGCTCGTCCCGAACGCATGCTACTCGGTTTTGCCCGGATCTCTCTCACTCCTGGACATGCGTGCAGGGTCACCTTTACCGTGCATCCGTCCTGGCTCGCCTTCTACGACCCACACATGCGGTTCGTCACCGAACCGGGAGCATTCACTTTCAGCATTGGGGCCTCCTCGTCCGACACACGGGCTGAACAGACTGTAACCCTCGACGGCCAGGTCGTCGAGTACCTACAGCGGGAGATCGAAGCCACACAGGTGGCAATTGCATAACCATCCAGGCTTGGGCTGGCCTTTCAGAAGATTTTTGAGAGCATGTATCAAGAACAACCTTACAATTCCTGTCGAACAACCCTGGTACCTTCAACCAAAGCACATAGCTTGCCAAAGGCTACTTCCCGTGGCAGGTATTTCATGCCGCAATCCGGAGCCAGGATCAGGCGCTCCGGCTCTACATACTGCAAGGCTGAGCGTATTCTCCCGGCCACTGTCTCCGTGGTCTCCACCTCCATATCGCCCAGATTCAAGACGCCCACAATGATGGTTTTATGTGCGAATTGACGGAGGACTGATAGGTCGAGGTGTGGTTGAGCCGCTTCAATCGAAATCTGCCTGACGATACAATCACGCAGCTCAGTGAGGAACGAATACTGGTGAGGTCGGTCATGAACTATGGCGGCATACCCAAAGCAGAGGTGCAGCGCCGTTGGTCCTTCAATTCCTTCCAGCGCCCGGTTGATGACCTCTACCCCGTATGCCCGGGCTTGCTCCGGCCTCGCCTGCAGATACGGTTCATCAAGTTGCACCACGTCGGCCCCTGCGGCCTGCAAGCTTTTGATCTCCTCGTTGACGGCTGCAGCGATATCCAATGCCAGGGCTTTATCATCGCGGTAATGGTCATTCTGTGCCTGCTGGCCGACAGTGAAAGGGCCTGGCACGGTGATCTTGATGCGATGGTCGGTGTTGCGTCGCAGAAACTCCACGTCGCGTACTTCAACCGGGTATAAGCGGCGGATCGGGCCGACGACCCGCGGGACAGGGTTGGGGTGGCCTGTGCGATCCAGGGCTACTCCTGGATTATCGAGATCCATCCCATCCAATGCAGTGGCGAAGCGGTTGGAGTAACTCTCCCTTCGTATCTCCCCGTCAGAAATAATGTCTATGCCTGCACGCTCCATATCACGAATGGCGAGCAGGGTTGCATCATCCTGGGCCTGTTGTAGCAAAGGCTCTGGAATGCGCCAGATTTCATGCGCCCGGATGCGCGGAGGTAATCGGCTCTGTAAGTTCTTGCGATCAACCAGCCACTCTGGTTGGGGATAGCTTCCCACAACCGTCGTCAAAAGCCTCTCAGTCACACTATTTTCTCCTTGTCTCGGTTTTTTAATACAGCCCTCAGGTTAACTCGCCCGCTCACCGGTCCTCATCACGTGGTGATGTCCGGGTAGGGCAGCGACCAGTGCTGGAGTTTCCGCGCATACTCACGCTGGAACCCCAGCGGCTCCGCGTAGTCACGCTCGAACAAGGCGATAAAGAGCGTGAGCGTCAGGAAATGGTGCGCTCCAAGCTCGAACAGCTTGACGTAGTCATGCGTAGCCAGCGCCTCGCGCTCTTCGTCGGTAAACTGCTGCCACGAGCTGCGTTCGACCTCAGGCAGGTTCAAGATGACGTTGGCCCGCTCTGCTTCCCACCAGATGACTGTGCCGCGAGGGTCTTCGCGGTAACGCTCAACCAGCTCTGGGTCGCGGTCGATGGTGAAGAGGAACTTGTTGAGAAGATACTTGCTCATGCGTCCACTCCTTTCGGATACCAGGTGATGTACGCTTCCATCGTGTGGAACAGGTCAAGTGTATCGACGTAATCTGCCCTGGCTTCTCCGGCGACGCCCATCATCAGCATGAAGTCAAGGAATCCGTGCGTGGCGTTGCCTGGCGTCCAGAGGCTCTCGAGCGTGACTTCCCGTAACGCGCCTTCAATGTCGCCATTGGCGATCCACTCAACGGCTTTGCGGTCGAACTCGGGGTCAGGCCCATGAGGGCCGAACTGGCGAGGCCCGCCAAGTTCGAGTGACAGGTGGCCGGTCCCGATGACGGCGACGCGCTGATCACCTGGCCAGGCCACGATAAGACGGCGCAGGGTGCGGCCCAGTTCGACGAACCGCCAGGGCTGTGGAAGTGGCGGGGCGAAGATGTTCGTGTAGATGGGCACAATGGGCAGATCCGCTTGCGGGCGCGTCGTGATGATGGGACACGTAATACTGTGGTCAACGCGCAGTTCGTTACTGAACGCGAAGTCGAAACCGGCATCAAGCCCAGCACGAAGAAGATACGCCGAGAGTTCTTCGTGTCCCTTGAGGATCATGCGGGGCAGCCCGAATTCGCGCTCCTCATTGTAGTAGTTTGCGTCGTAGAACGGCGCTTTGCCGATGAGGAACTGCGGCATATTATCGTAGAAGAGCTGATGGAAGTGGTCAGAGCCAACCATGACCAGGACGTCTGGCCTGGCTCTGGTCAGCGTCTCGCGGTAGGCCCTCACCTTGCGCACCCACTCGTCCGCAAAGTCGGGCCTGCTTTCCGGCGGCGCGGTGCTGGCACGGTAGAAGAAAGGGTGGTGGGTAGTGGCGAGGACAGCGACAAGGTTTGCCATATTTTCCTCCTTCGGGCTCGGCCTGCGCACACGGCAGGTGTTGAGTGAGTTGGGCTAACGGTGTTCTTTGATGTCGTTGTTGGCGGTTGGCCGATAAACGGCGTTCCGGTCGATCGCAGCGTAGATGTCGGGTGCGATAGGGTGGCGCAGCTCTTCAGCGATGTGGCCGAGCAGCCCCGCAGCACGCGCGAGCAGGGCCACGCCTCGCAGCAACTCTGGTGGCAGCCCGATGTCGGCAAGCGCGGCACCAGCCACTCCGGCGCCGTTGAGCGGCAGCGTGCGGCCAAGCACCTCGGCGTGGACACGACCAATGGCTTCGAACAGGCGCAGGTGCGGTCCTCGTAAGCCCTCCTGGTCGGCAAGTTCGATGATCACGGCGGTACGAGGATCAACGTTCTTATGCACCGGGTGGCCCAATCCTGGAACGAAGCGGCCAGCAGCGCGCTGCTCCGCCACGGCCCGGCGGGCAAGCGCGTTCCATTGCTCATCGATCTCCGGGAGCTGGCCCACGACGGTTGCCAGCACGCCCACGAGAAATCGGCCAGTGTCTTCCGTGACGCCAAGGAACCGCGAGCCGCCACCCAGCAGACCCGCTGCCATGGCACCCTGGAGCGCATCCGGGGCGCTGTACAGGGTCAGGCGGGCCGCGATCGCGGTCGGTGTAAAGCCGTGATCGGCAAGCGAGACGAGCACAGCCTCGAACACACGCACCTGCTGCGGCGTCGGTCGCCGCTGCGTGGCGAGCCAGAGAGCCAGCTCGCCAAACCCGATGTTCCCAATCAGCTCGCCCGCGAGATCGTGACCGAGCAGGTGAATGTTGGTGGCATCAGACGTACCGATGCCGGTCGGATATTCCATGTGTCCTCTTATCCGTTACAATGGTTCTCAACCCTCTCGACACAGGGCTGCTGCCAGGGTATCCTGGCTGAACCTGGACCTCTCGTTGCTCAGCCTTGTCCTGAGGACGTCCTGGCCGTCCTGAATTCCTCTGGGTCGATGCGTGGTGTCTGACTGAGCCAGGCCCGAATCTGCTCGTTATCCTGGCCGAGCGCCGGGGGTGGCAGATTGTGGCGCGGAGGCGTCAGAGAGAACGAAATGGGATGACGAACCATTGGCACGGCATCATCCCCAGCGCCAACCTTGACGACGGGATCGAGCCCGAGTTCGCGAGCGAACGATATCCCCCCTTCGATGCTGTTAATCGGGCCACATGGTACACCAGCGGCGCTCAACCTGTGGAACCACTCGTTGGCTGTTCTAGTGCGCAGCCGTTCAACCAGCAGCGGGCGCAGGGCATCACGGTTGCGGTTGCGATCCTTGGTGTTCGCAAACCTGGGGTCATGCGGCACCTCAGGGAGGTCGAGGATCTCGCAGAGCTTGCTGAACTGCCCGTTGTTCCCGGCAGCGATCACAAGGTCCAGATCCGCTGTTGGCAGCGGTTCGTAGGGGAACAGGCTGGGATGGGCATTGCCCATACGGGTCGGAATGACGCCGCCAGCCACATAGGCAGAGGTTTGATTGACCATCCCTGAGAGCGCCGAGGCGAACAAGCTTACTTCGACATGCTGGCCTTCACCAGTGCGATTGCGATGATTGAGAGCAGCCAGGATGCCAATGGTCGCGTGTAGCCCGGCCAGCACATCGAACACCGAGATGCCGGACCGATAGGCCGGGCCATCAGGGTCACCCGTGAGGCTCATTAACCCAGACACCGCTTGCACGATGAGATCGTAGCCGGGGAGGGAAGCCCCCTGAGCCGTTCCGAAACCACTGATGGAGGCGTAGATGATCCCATGATTCTGCCGCTGGATCGCGTCGTAATCCAGGCCGAAGCGCTTAAGACCGCCGGGCTTGAAATTTTCGACGAAGACATCGGCGCGAACAGCCAGTTCATGGGCCAGTCGCAAGTCTGCGGAATCATTGAAATCGAGAATGATCGAGCGCTTGTTGCGGTTGATCGCCAGGTAGTAGGTCGCCACACCATGGCGATCTGGTGGCATCCAGGTACGGGCGTCATCCCCCATAGGGCTCTCGACCTTAATCACCGTTGCACCGAGGTCTCCAAGCAGCATAGTACAGTAGGGGCCAGCAAGTACTCGTGAGAAGTCGGCGATCAGCAGCCCGTCGAGCGGCCCAGGTCGGTGGTCGACTC
>JBKPBA010000470.1:0-3946 GCA_046726675.1 Chloroflexota bacterium | reverse complement strand
AGAACCGCAGTATGGTAGCAAAGGTCGACGATATCGAGTTCCTCGTCGTCAAAAATGAGGTTGAAGCGCTTGTACTGGAGAGTAACTATATCAAACAATATCGCCCAAAGTACAATGTGCTTCTACGCGACGATAAAAGCTACCCCTACATCAAAATCTCGCTGACAGAGGACTTTCCGCGTGTCTACCGTGTACGCAGTTTTCAGCACGATGGCAATCGCTATTTTGGACCATATACCAACTCTGGCGCGGTCGATTCTACGCTAGACTTGCTCAATAAGCTTTTTGCATTCCGCACTTGCCGTTATGATGCCAGCACCTGGGCGCCACCACGCAATGGCGAACCACCTTCCGGGTGGAAGCAAAAGTTGCTGCCTCGCCCCTGCACGCAGTACTACATTCACCGTTGTATCGCTCCCTGTGTCGCATACGCTACGCGAGAGGAATACGATACAGTGATCCAGCAGGTGATATTGTTCCTGGAAGGCAAACATGACGAGGTAGTCAAAACTTTAGAGGAGCAGATGCAGCTAGCTGCCGAAAATCTGAACTTTGAGGATGCCGCCCGCATTCGTGATCGCATTAAAGCGGTCGAGCGCATCCTGGAAAAACAGCGCATCATTCACACCGAGGGGCAGGATGACCAGGATGTGATTGCCCTCGCCAGCGCTGAGGATGAGACATCCGCCCAGGTTTTCTTTTTCCGCAATGGAAAGCTCGTTGGGCGTGAATTTTTTATCTTGCAGGGCACTCGCGATAGCAATTCAGGTGAGGTGATGAGTTCCTTCATACAGCAATTCTATGAAAGTTCACTACACGTCCCTGCTGAAATTATTGTCGAAGTTGAGCCGGACGACAAGGCAGTTGTTCAGAGTTGGCTCAAAGAGAAACGCGGAGGAGCGGTCAACATTAGTGCGCCCAAACGTGGCGAAAAGTTGCGCCTGATCGAGATGGTCAAGCAAAATGCTCAGGAAGTATTGGAGCAGCAGCGTATTAAGTGGCTGACCGATAGCCAGAAAACCCAACTGGCACTGGAGGAACTGCAAGAGGCGCTTAACCTGGCCGCACCACCGCAGCGTATCGAATGCTACGACATCTCGAATACACAGGGCACAAACTCAGTGGGAGCGATGGTTGTTTTCGAGGCGGGCCGTCCGAAGAGTAGTGAGTACCGGCGTTTCAAGATTAAAACTGTCGAAGGCCCTAACGATTTCGCAAGCCATCAGGAAATGTTGCGCAGGAGATTTCGCAGGCAGTCCTCAAATAGCAGGGAAAGTGATGGGCCTCTTGAAGAAAACGAGGGTGAAAACGCCTTACAAATAGAACAAGAAGTGCCTTTGCAACACGAATGGGCAATGCCCGACCTGATTATCATCGACGGAGGTAAAGGGCAACTCAGTGCTGCAATGGAGGTATTGCAGGAATTGCATATCGACATTCCAACCATAGGACTCGCGAAAGAGAATGAAGAAATTTTTGTACCCGGATCTCCAGACCCAATTATCTTACCTCGCTCGTCACAGGGACTCTACATGGTACAACGCATTCGTGATGAGGCTCATCGCTTTGGCATTACCTATCACCGTAAGCTGCGCTCTGATCGTACATTTAAATCCGTATTAGACGAGATTCCAGGCATCGGGCCGAAACGCAAGCAGGCACTGATGAAACACTACGGCTCGGTTCGCGCAATCAGTGCCGCCAGTATTGACGACCTGGCATCCCTCAATGGTATGACCCGCGATGCCGCCGAAAAAGTCAAAGAATATATTGGACGTGTTGAGTGAAGTGGGAATACTTTCCCGCTCCTGTCGCGTTATAATGGATAAGACCAGTTTATTGTTAACACCCTCATTAAATGATTGACAACAATGAAGCTGAACGCTATATAATAGTAGTAACCATCATCTTATGCTTAACAGCGCGTAGCGAGATAATTTAGAGGTAATAATTGTATGCCAACGTATGAATATCTTTGCCGGGTATGTAGCCATCGATTTGAAACCTGGCAAAAAATGACCGATGAACCTTTAACAACTTGTCCTGAATGTGGCGGAATCATCCGCAGAGTGCTTTTCCCGGCTGGCATCGTCTTCAAAGGATCCGGCTTCTACAAAACCGATCATAACGGTTCCGGCTCTGTAGCAAGTGAAAATGGCAACGCTAATAAGAGCGAAATGGCTGAATCCAGTAAAGAAGGTGAAACAAAAGCTGCCAGCAAGAGCAAATCAAACGAGAGCAGCACGGTAACATCTAACGCTAAGACAAGCGAGAACAAAGTACCCGCGAACACGAAATAAGAAGTAGCAACCATGACAGAGTCAACACTTGCTATAATGCAACGGCGACAGATTGAAATAACCATTGGTGAGTTATTATTGACCTCTGATCATTATATACGTCTGGAGATTGTTGAACGCCTCCGCCATCTTATCTCGCATGCTGACCCAAGTTTAGATTTAACGCAACTTAGCGAAGTAGCCCAAGAAGAACTACAAGAACTGGATTTGCTGCCGGATGTAGATAACAAATAAGAGCTGACGAATCTCACGATGCCCAGGATAAACTACCATTTTATCCTACGACAACTATCCCTTTGGCATAGTGCTTCTATAAACTGGGTGTGTTACTCATTACGAAACAATCCTCAAAGCAAGTGAGGAAGATAGGTGAGGTGTGCAAGTGGAGCCGGAGCAATCACAGGACGAAGTTATAGCGGCTCTACAGCGCCAGGTTGACGAGCTTACAGAGCATAACCTTCTTTTAAAGGAGCAACTGGCACGTAAAGAACAATTTACTGCCATGATTGCACACGAGTTACGTAGCCCACTGACTCCTATCATCAACTATGCCCAGATCGTAGCTCGCCCCAACCAGCGTCGTGAGACCATCGAACGTGGCACCAATATCATTATAAGCCAGGCCTGGCGTTTGTCACGTCTTGTCAGCGATTTACTAGACTCTTCACGCTTATCGAGTGGACAATTTTCGTTATCTTGCAATCCTTGCGATGCAGTTAAGCTTGTGAAAGAAGCAGTAGAGCAACTACGGCCCATCGCACCTTATCACATGTTCGCTATAGATGTACCAGATACTCCAATCATAGGCAACTGGGATTACGGTCGCCTCCAGCAAGCATTAGGGAACTTGATCGACAATGCCATCAAATATTCTCCCGAAGAAACTACAATTACAATCCGAGCATGGCGTATTCCCGGCAAAGTATCTATCAGCGTACACAACGAAGGCGAAAGCATTCCCCATGTTGAAATAGATCAGCTATTTCGCCCCTATAGCCGTTTACCAGTAACCAGCAGCCGCCAGAAAGGTTCTGGTCTTGGCCTCTATATCACTAAAAGTATTATTGAGGCTCACGGGGGAGAACTTAAACTCGAACGATCTGCTGAAAAAAACCAAGGTACTACGTTCTCATTTGAATTACCACTCACCCAACCTGCTGCACCTTGACACTCGTTTTCTCTACATCAACCGTTCGTGACAACTTTTGCAATAGTTGATCCACTTGACAAATTTGCATTTGTCTGTTAAAATAACGGTGTTATCTAAAGGAGTAGTGTTATGAAGAAAAGCACAGCGAGTACGCAAGCTGAACGACTGCGTCAGGCGATTCGCCACCGGCAGGCACTGGAGAAACAAGAACTGCGTCAGGCCATCCTGACAGCAGCGGGCGAATTGTTCCTGGAACAGGGCTATGAGCGCTTCTCGTTGCGCAAGGTGGCCGAGCGCATTGGCTACTCGCCGACGACCATTTATCTCTACTTTCGTGACAAGGACGACCTGCTATTCACAGTGGTCGATGAGGGGTTCGTGCGGTTTGGCCAGCAGCTTGTGGCAGTGGCAGAAAGTCAAGAGGATCCATGGGAGCGGATCATTGCGCTCGGTCGAGCCTATGTAGCTTTTGGTTTGCAAAACCCGGTGTATTATC
>JBKPBA010000469.1:0-6683 GCA_046726675.1 Chloroflexota bacterium | reverse complement strand
GCCGAACAGATTGCGCTAGCTGGTCAAAAACTCTTCGCAGGTTCAGGCGGGTGTGCGGGTTGCCACGGCATAGTGGGCGTCAATCTGAAGAGTTTCAATGATCCTCTGGCTAAAGCTCTCATAGGGCCAAACCTGACCCATTTTGGAAGCCGCAACCAGATCGCGGGAGGGGTTCTTCCGTGGAATCCCGCTTCATGTGTAGTCGTTACTGGATCAGGTGGACAGCCCAAGATACAGAATCCTGATGCATGTGGACTTTATCAGTGGCTGCATGATCCACAGGCCGTCAAACCTGGCAACGATATGGTTATTCGGCCTCTCTCAGATACCGAGATTGCTCAACTGGTAGCGTATCTAGAGAGTCTTACATAAACCAGGCCCTTACAGGACTAGATAACGGAGGAATTGCCGATGGCAACCCGCACTATTACCGAAGGCGTAACTATTGCACGTCGCAGGCGCCTGAGCGAAACCTACATTGGCGAATGGCTTATGACGACCGACCATAAGAAAATCGGCATCATGTATGTGGTCACAGCCTTCTTCTTCTTCCTGGTCGGTGGTGTAGATGCCATGCTCATCCGCACGCAGTTGGCCATCCCAAATGGGAAAGTGTTGTCTCCCGAAGTGTATAACCAGGTCTTTACTATGCACGCCGTCACCATGATCTTCTTGTTTATTATGCCGATGCTCACTGGTCTCGGTAACTATGTTGTACCATTGATGATCGGTGCGCGTGACATGGCGTTCCCGCGCTTGAATGCGTTTGGATACTGGATTGTCCTCTTTGGTGGGCTGTTCTTGACTTCAAGTTTCTTGTTTGGCGCCGCACCAAACGCAGGCTGGTTCGCCTATGCGCCATTAACCGAGCTGAGCGGTTCCGGCACTACTTCTTGTGGTAATGCCGTAATGTGTACCCCTGGCCCAAACATGGACTTCTGGGCGCTAGGTATCCTGATGCTTGGTATCTCGTCAATTTCGGCCTCGATTAACTTTGTAGTCACCATCCTCAAGTTACGCGCTCCCGGCATGTCGATCAACCGTATGCCTTTATTCACCTGGATGACCTTGGTTACAGCTTTTCTGCTGCTTTTCGCCATTCCTAGCGTCACGATGGCAAGCATCTTGATACTGCTTGATCGTCATCTTGGCACACACTTCTACCAGGCTGGTTTTGGCGGTGATCCTTTGCTCTGGCAGCACCTGTTCTGGTCGTTTGGGCATCCAGAGGTCTATATTCTGATTTTGCCTGCCTTTGGCATCATCTCAGAAGTGTTGCCGGTCTTCGCGCGCAAACCAATTTTTGGCTATACCTTTATTGCCTGGTCTGGTGTTGCTATCGGCTTCCTGAGCTTTACCGTGTGGGCGCACCATATGTTTGCGGTTGGTTTACCACTCATCGCGCAGGCGTTCTTTGCTACCAGCACCATACTAATTGCTATCCCAACAGCGGTGAAGATATTCAACTGGCTCGGGACAATCTACGGTGGTAAACTCAGTTTCAAACCTCCCATGCTTTTCGCGTTAGGCTTTATAGCCATGTTTTTGATTGGCGGTCTCAATGGCGCAGCTCTGGCGATTGTCCCCTTTGACTACCAGGTGACTGATACCTATTTTGTGGTTTCGCACCTCCATTATGTGCTCTTCGGTGGAAGCGTATTCGGTATCTTCGCAGGCATCTATTACTGGTTCCCCAAGATAACGGGTAAATTGCTGAACGAGCGACTTGCTCAGGTACATTTCTGGCTGATGCTAATAGGTATGAACCTGGCTTTCTTCCCCATGCATATCATGGGTTTGCTTGGCATGCCAAGGCGCATCTACACCTATCCCGGTAATCTCGGTTGGAATGAACTGAACCTTATAGCTACGATTGGCGCCTTTACTATCGGCGTATCCATCCTCGTGTTCGTCTGGAACTTCATTGTCACTCTTCGTAGTGGTAAAGAGGCCGGCACAGATCCGTGGGATGCCTTTACCCTGGAATGGGATACCGATACACCTCCCAAACCTTACAATTTCCTGGAAGTTCCAATCGTGCGCAGTCGACGTCCATTCTACGATAAAAAGAACCCTGAGACTGCAGACTGGAAGACTGTGACACACTAACCAACCTTTTAGGAAAGAGAGAGATTGTGACTGAGGATCAGGGTCAGCACGAGCAGATATCTAAAAACCAGGGCGCTTCAAATGAAGCCATGGAACAGGCTATTAAACCAAAGCGGAGTTACTGGCCTATTGCGCTGGCCGCCTCGCTCACAATCACCCTCGTTGGAGTGTTATTGATGTCTTATCCAATCGTCTTTTGGATTGGAGTAGCGCTTGTAATCGTTTCATTCGTCGGTTGGGGCCTGGAACGACATTAAGTTAATGTGCAGCGCATTAATGTGACGCGGTTTAATGCGCTCTAGTGATTTAGGAAGTAGTGACACAATGAGTATTGCTTACACTGGGGAAGTTAGCGCAGCTGGTGAGCACGAGGAATTAGCAGGACGAAGCATTAACTGGTGGGGCATGGCCTTTTTCATTGCCTCAGAAGCTTTGATTTTCGCTAATCTCATTGCTTCTTACCTGTACCTGGAAATCCGTAATGGGAACTGGAAACCGCCTATCGATTACATCATTCCAATAATCGGTACAGTTTTGCTGCTCGGCAGTAGTATTCCTATACGTTTTGCAGGCAATGCTATCACCAAAGGCCATCAGCGCAATCTGAAACTCGGTCTCAGCCTTACCATACTCATGGGAGCTTTATTCCTTGTAGGACTGGGAATTGAGTATTATGGAGCTATTTTTGATCATAACTTTACTCCTCATTCTTCCCTCCAGGGTTCATGTTTTTACACGTTGACTGGCCTCCACGCTTCGCATGTGCTCGTAGGTTTGATTTTCTTATTTGTCCTGTTGATGCGTTCTCTGCGCGGTGACTTCACTCCGAAGAACCATTGGGCAATAGTAGCTGGAGAAATGTACTGGCACTTCGTTGACGGTGTATGGGTGTTTGTGCTTACTGTCGTGTATCTCTTGCCACTCATCAGATGATACAAATATTTTTCCGTTTCCACCCGACGATTGAAGCTTGACAGAGCAGTAGGTGCCGATTTATCGTGCACATCGCCGATTGATCGGCCCTAATGAGCATCACCCTCAGTTGCCTACTCGTGTCATCCTGAGCCTTTCACTGCGCTCAGGGTAAACTCCGCGAAGGATCTGCCTGCCGCCCTCGCTTGTCCCTGATGCTCCCCCCGGTTGTCATGCTGAGCGCAGCGAAGCATGACAGAGCTGTTTCTTTCTGTTGGTGAGGAACTGTCAAGTTCATTTGAACCATACCTAAGTTCCTCTTAAATATCACAGATTCATCACAAATATGTGGTAATATGTAATAGATGCATGATTATGATCTCTGGGTGATTTGTTCAGCACAAGAGTACAGAAAGGACAGCAAGCCGTGAGAGATATCATACGAGACGGTGATCCCACTGTTTCTCTCCGAAGAGATAAGCCTCGTCAATCACGAAAACGTACGATCACCCGCTGTTCAATTTGTAAACGCCGTACCTGGCATTATTCTATCCCTCTCATCGAACCCGAAGGCGTTCCGGACCCTCGACAAGAGTGGACATTGTGTAAACGCTGTCATCAGGAGTTGCTGGTTCAGTTGAGCCTTTCTCCTGTGCGCACTCCTTTACGTCTCCGCATAGCTATAGGACTCGTTGCCGCTGAAAGATCGCCATATGCATACGCCCCTACACGCAAGCCGCTTACAGACCGCGCATGGATTATCATCCTGGCGTGGGGCTTTGGAATTGCGATGGTCCTGCATCTTATCTTAATCGTCATGCTGGCTTCCATTGCAGGGCACTAATCTCTCCCTTGACCTGTTTGCTAGAATGTACAATAGTATTAACAAACCTGCATCAACTATTTCAACCTCTACAGAGGAGTCCACATTTATGTCGTCGAGCTTAGCAAGGGAATATTTCATACTCTCAGAGATCGCGACTAACATGCGCAGCGGCTTCATTTTACTCAATCCAGCGGAGCAGGTTGCGTACTTCAACCCTAGCGCTGAACGTTTGATTGGGATTAGTAGAGGGAAGCTTCTCGAACAGCCAATCTTCGATGTTCGGAAACAGCTTATCTCACTCGCTGCAAACCCCGAAAGCGCACAGGTAGAACTTGACCGAATCTGGCTTCATCCTGAGCTAGAAAGCAGCACTGACCTGGCATTGGCTGATGCCGCGGTACGCTGGTTGCGCGTGCAAAGCTTCCCTGTGCGAGATGATCTTGATCATCTGCTTGGTCGTGGAGTATTGCTCGATGATATTACGTTGGAACGATCCCCCGCGCAGACTCGCAATGAAACGCTAGCGCTCGCTGCACACGAACTCAAAACGCCGCTGGCTATCATCAAAGGCTGCGCAACTACCCTACTGGGAAACTCAATGCGTTGGGATGCCGCTACGCTGCGCGAAATGTTGCAGATGATTGATACCCAGACTGATCGCTTACACGATATTCTCAATACCCTCCTGGATGTCTGGCGCATGGATGCAGGCGTGCAGAATTTGCGGCTCTCGGAAGTACACTTCTCGAAATTACTCGAGCAATTGTTAGAACGCTGGCGCAAAAATGCTCCACGCCACCAATTTATGTTCAGTGCTCCAACCGAAGATATCGTTGTCCAGTGTGATGCTCTACGTATCGAACAAACCCTCAATCACTTGCTTAATAATGCGGTAGCTTACTCCCCTATGGGTAGTGTTATCAAAATCCAACTGGAGACGAACGAAGTAGAGATATGTTTGAGTATCTCTGACCAGGGGATAGGAATTGCGCCTGAGCATCTCGACCGTATCTTTGACCGCTTCTATCGTATATCGCGGGGAGAAGAACGTGCAACTGGAAGTGGTTTAGGGCTGTCGATTGTGCGCTCAACCATAGAAGCGCATGGAGGTAAAATCTGGGCAGATTCTCCTGGTATTGGTCTTGGAACAACGTTCTGGTGTACACTACCATTTACTCCATCAGTGGAAACTGAACCATTACACCATATACCATTAGAAAATGTAGTGGCTTCTTCACCCAGTGGCCCATTAACGTTGCCTCGCACAGGTCCTCTAAGACAATCTCAGCGATCGAAGATAGTTGTCGTGGAAAACGATGCGCGTATTGTTCGCTATCTACGCGCGCATCTGGAGGAGCAGCAATACCATGTACATACTGTGAGTCATGGTATCCAACTCTTGCGCCAGCTTGATCTTGAGGAACCCGACATCATACTGCTAGCAACACGTCTGTCCGATATAAGTGGTGCGGAAGTGCTCCAACGTTTGCGCGAATTTTCAGCCATCCCAGTCATGATGCTCTGTGATAATTCTGATGAAGACGAACATGTGCGCCTCTTAGATCTTGGAGCCGACGACCTGGTACTCAAACCTTTCAGTATCGAAGAGTTACTGGCGCGAGTTCGTGTGCTCCTACGACGTTCGATTCTACAGGGAGAACAACAAACCGCTGATGTAATTTTTAGGACAGGTGAGCTTACTATTGATTACGCGCAGCACCAGGTACATGTCCAGGGAAAACCAGTACAACTGAGTCGTACCGAATACAAACTTCTCTGTATATTGGCGCAGAATGCGGGCAGGGTTTTGACCCACGAGTTGTTGCTGGAGCGTGTGTGGGGAGCAGAATACAATCGTGAAGTAGATTTTATCTGGGTCTATATCAGCCGCCTACGCCGTAAAATCGAGACTGACCCTCGCCACCCACGTTATATTTTAACCGTTCCAGATGTCGGTTATCAACTGGTCAAGTTGTAAGGCAATTGACTGCGATCTTATCCTATGCTATATTCCTCATTAAGATAAAACAAAAACGGCCATGATGGGGGCAAATTGGGAATCCTACCAACGATCAGAGAGCGGCACGCATGCTGGAAGTGCCGCCGTTAGTTATCCCAAATGACACCCCTGAGCCAACCGGTGAACCATCTTGTAATAGCTGGCTTCGGGACGTGCCCGTTACAGTGCGGCGGTTTACTCTCCGCGAGTCGAACCGGCTAAGGCCCATTAGGGGTAAATGGTGGTGGTACCACGATAAGGCATATGTTTAAGCCCTCGTCCTCCTGAAAGGATGAGGGCTTTTTGTTTTACGCAGAAAGGAGCACTTCTTTGAAGAAACGGATTCGTACAATCGAGGTCGCCTCACATATAGGTGAGCGCGCCCGTATAGCTGGCTGGCTACATTCGCTGCGCCACATGGGGGGTATCAGCTTCCTTGTTATCCGTGACGGCTGGGGAACCATCCAGGCAGTAGCTGAGACTGAGACCGAACTGACTCCGCTGCTCAAGCATGAGCTTAGCCTTGAAAGTGTTTTGTCTGTTGAGGGATTGGTGGTCAATATGCCCCAGGCGCCCGGCGGTGTCGAGTTGCACAGCCTTCACATCGAAGTAATCACACCCGTTACAGATATATCGCCTGTTTCATTGAACAAACGTAAGATCACAGCAAATATCAGCACACTGCTCGACCATGCTGCTATCACGAACCGGAATCTGGAAAGGCGCGCTATCTTGCGGCTCTCTACAGGAGCAATGTCGGCTTTCCGCTCAATCCTGACTGAACAAGATTTTACTGAGATACAAACGCCAAAGATCGTTGCATCTGCAACAGAGAGC
>JBKPBA010000468.1:0-5583 GCA_046726675.1 Chloroflexota bacterium | reverse complement strand
ATCGGGATCACTGTTCTTATGCATTTGTGATAGATTGTCTAATAGAGGCTTGATGACTGCGCCAACGACATTATCATCAAATGCCGACCTGTCGAAACGATGGGCTATCCAACGAGCGAACCTTTCTTGAGTAGCGCTATCACAAGCGCCTGGTCCAGGCGTAAAGTTCAGAAGCACCGGTTTCTCAATGAGTACCATAACAGAAGACTCGGCAACCAATCCTCGCTTGCGATCTAAGAGAAAGTAATGGCTGCTATTACTATCTGCATACCTCAAAATACTGCTATTTTCGGTGATAAAGGCACGCATGGCCACAATGTTTGGCTCTTCACTCAGGCTGCGAACGATGTCACAGTCCTGGCTAGCTATCACCAGATAATCCTCTCGGCGGGTAATGCCCGAAGCAAGGCCAATGCCGTGTAGCGGCAAACCCGTTGCGGCAGGAATATCCACCTGCTCAGCCTGACGCTTTGCCGTCTTGGCAATTTTACTCAGGGGATCATCACTTCGATAGATCACGCTCCAGGGTAGGGGAGGCATCAAAACCCCCTGACGCCAACCAGAATTATACAGATGCTCTCCCAGCTTATTATCAGCCATTGTTTACTCCCAAACAAAGCCCCACGCCACAAACGCTTCATCATTCTCGTCAGCACCACCAGGTGATTCTTCATGAATCAATAGAGGTCGCGGGCTAAGCCGATCAAGGGCACGATCAAGCTCATCACCTGATAAATGAGGTGCCATCCAATTAAGCCTTACGGCGGGACGAGCCCAACCAGACAGGCCGCTCATATCACGCGCTGCCTTAGATACACTATCCGAATCTAGAGGGACTGGAAGAGGACGCAGTGCAAGGCCAATCACAAGATCATGCTTACCAGCGGCAAGCAAATCAATGGGCCTTCCTGCCGGACCCGGCGCCTCCAGAAATTCTTTGAGAGCAGGACCACGTAAATCATGAATAGTACGAAAAGTATCAAGCAATTCAGTAAGACGTTTAGCATGCTCCTCACTGACACCTTTACCATCTAGCCACTTATAATAGGCATTTCGGCTTACATGGGCTAAAGAGGCCAGTGTCTCAACAGGTAAACCGCTCATATCTCGTAAGAGATGGGGTATTCTATCAAGCTCGATCTTATCATTTGTTTGCTGTGTAGTCTTCTGAAAAGTAGGAGTCTCAAAACCGGAGGACGTTGCACTAAAGAGAGGGCGCAAACCAGCGAATCCAGCAGTAAAAGTAACAACGAAACCAATCTCACTACGTACCGGTTGTTGCTCAATCACAAGTACGGGATAGCTTACAGCAGGTACGAGAAAGAAGGATGCCACACTAGTTCCAAGAGTGAGATTGCGCAACGGGTCGACCCACTGAGATATAGGTAAAGTATATGTGCTCATGATTCTCCTCTCAGATAGTGATTAAGCTCACCTTCGCCAATCGACCAACGAAAAACGCGGTAGAGGATGTCGTTGTACCTACGCATTTGCTCGATGGGAGCCTGCGCATCAAATGTAACAGGTGTCTCGTCGTAATAATCGAGGTCAAGGAGATAGAACTGGCCAGTTTTCGGGGGATGGTTCTGAGAGGGCGCGATTGTGGTACCTTGAAGAAAACCATGGCGAACAAGCAAAGAACCATCAAAACGTTTGGTACGCACTTCTTCTATGGTCTGTTCGACCCTACCCCCAAGCACTCCTCGTGAGCCTAAACCAAGTAGGTCGGGATTGAGAAGCTGCGTCCATGCTTTATAATTGTCCCCTTTGGGATGACGGAACTCGTTAATATAACGTAAGCCGAATCGTAGTTGATGGCGAGGATTAAAATGAGTCTCGATGTGGCTTAGTAAGCTCGCAAAGCGAGTTGAAAACTCGGTAACATTGGTATATTCTCGTGTCTCCAGTGAAATAAACTCGCTGGAGAGCACGACTGACCAGCGCGAATCAATACTAGTAAAACGTAGCATACTAGCGCCTGGAGCCTGCCCTATTACACCTTGTGGGCTAACGACAATATTCATGGCTTGCTCAGTAGTTACAAGAGGATATTCAGTTGCAAGCGCCTCCCTGATGCCCAACATATAATTATCGTCATGGAAACGCTGAATAGGCGGATATTTCAGCTGTGCAAGACACAATTCCAGGCAAGAATTATTAAAGATGACTTGATCGTACATAGGAAGCAACTCATCAATATTGTCCATTTCATCCTCCTGAAGCGGTTTACATTCCGGTTTACATTCCTTATGACGTATTATATTGGTTTACACTGCGGTTGTCAATAAGTAAGATGGCACGCAAGTGGAACTCTATCGCCCCGGGGAGGAATTTCACGCGTTTTTCACCACTGGTCTTGTAGTCGCCTTGCGGGTGGAAGATGTCGATGCAGCACGAACTACGATGGAAGCGGCAGGCATCGAGTTCATTGGCCCTATTCAGCGTGCGGGCAAGACGAGCTGGAATCATTTTCGAGCCCTGGATGGGACTGTGTTTGAGGTTTTGAGCAAGGCTGATGATGGATGAAGGAGACTTCGTTGGCTTGTGGAAGCGTATCGACCATAAACTAGCGGTAGCCATCCTCGCGCGCTTCTTCTCCGCCATCTTCCCTCGATTCTTCTCCGCTCGATCGAGAAATCTCTTCTAATTGAGCGAATTAATCACCCCGTCGAAGAACTGGTAAACACCGATCGCGTCGAGCATCGTGGCCCAGCCGTTAGCATCGAAGGGGACTGGGAGACCATGATTAGTAAGAATGATGGCAAACAGGTCTCGCTGGGGATCGACCCAGAAGAACGTTCCCGCGCCGCCGGCCTTCCCAAAGGACCCGGGTGTCAGCCGCATCCCCCCGCTTGAGAAGCGATGCGTCCAGAGCTCCCAGCCATAGCCCTTGTGAGTGAAGAGCAGGTTCGAGATGGGGTCGGTGTCGGTCGCCTCGGTGACCTGCGGTGTCTGGTCGGCGGTCATCGTGCGGACGGTCGAGGGGCTGATGATGCGCACTCCACCGTAGGAGCCACGATTGAGAATCATCTGAAGGAAGACGGCGATGTCCCTGGTGGTGGAGAACAGGCCGTCACACCCCACGATGCCGCCCATCACCCAGTCGAAGTCGTCCTCGACCACGCCGCGAATGGTCCCCGTCCGCAGGTTCCAGGAGCCCGGCCCGGTCGCCGCGATTTCCGAGACAGAGAAGCCGTTGTCAAGCGGATTATACGTTGTGCGGCTCATCCCTAGCTTCGACCACACGTTCGCCTTCGCGAACTGCTGCAGGTTCTGGCCAGTGGCTGCCTCAAGGACATGACCGAGCAGCCGGTAGGTGAGGTCCGAGTACTCGACCTTCGAGCCGGTTGGATATTCTAGCGGAGTCTCCTCCATGAGCCGCCACAGCTTATCGGGGCTGGGGACTTTAGCGAGATTCGGTGCACCGGGGAGCGCGATGTCCGTCGGTAGCCCGGACGAGTAGCGGAGCATGTCCCGGATAGTTATATGCGCCTTGCCATTTGTGGCGAAGTGTGGTAGGTACTTCGCTACAGGGTCGCTCAGATGCACGGTTTCGCGCTCAATCAGAATCATATAGGAGATCGCGGTGGCGAGGACCTTTGTGTTCGACTCCAGGTCGAAGAGCGTGTCCTCTGTCATGGTATCCTTGCCGACCTCGCGCACTCCAAAGGCCTTGTGGAGCACCGTCTTTCCATGTCGCGCCACCAAGATAACGGCTCCAGGGATCAACCCGCGATCGACCCGGTTCTGCAGGCGCGCTGCCACGTCGTCGAGTCGAGCCTGCGACATGCCTACCTCGGCGGGGCTTCCCTCTTGCAGTGTGCGACCTTCGCCCTCGGCGGCGTAGGCGATAGGCACCGTTTCAAGCTCCAGACCGGATACTGCCGCCCCGCCGACCAACAGGCTACCAGTCTTGATGAACGTGCGACGAGTCATAGCGTGTGAATTGCCAGTGCTCTCCTGTGGGGTCATGACAAGCCTCCTCCTCGCGGGGATTCCGGAGCGGCCGGAACCGCGAACCAAGCTGGGCTAGCCCAGGCTGGACAAAATCTTCATAACTTCTAATAAGCGGATCAGGTCATTTTACTAGTATCTTCTTGCGTCCGGCTCAGTTCTTCTGATGGAGTAGTACTCAGTCCCCCTCCTGTTTAACGCGAACCTGGGCATTTACGCTCTGGTGCGCCTTGCCTTCAAGTATACAGTTGACGGTACTAATAGTCAATGTCAGTGCTCCCATCTAAATTGACCAGGATTCTCCGCGAGATGGATCAGATGGATCTGGATTTTCTCGGTGGGGTCTCTCCTAAGGTTACGCAGCGCCTGCGATCGATCCTCAATTAGCCAGCACACGCATAGGCCAGCCCTATGTAGAACGGTCAATTTGGTCTAAATGGGTATCTGTGATATGATGATTCTTGGGTATCCTATGTCTAAACTAACCAACATGCATCCATAATCTGAGTGTCTTAAGAGCCGATTTTATAAATAGATGGCCTAAGTAGCCAAAACAGCTCTATTTTGGAACGGATATCCCAAGTAGCCAGTACACGGTGTTTGGACTGCCATATTGTATTCAACAAGCATTCAAAAGTTGCATGCACGAAGAGCTATGAAAGGAAGCCACAATGAAGTTGAACGCCAACGGTTTGAGCCATCTTGGTCTGAGAGTCACCGATCTAGCGAGGGCGAAACGCTTCTATGTTGACACACTCGGATGCCAATTGGTGAGGGAAATAGATGGAGCGGTGTTAGTCAACATGTATGGAACGCTGATCGCACTGTATGGGGCCGATTCGCACTCTTCAAGCCATGATCACTTCGATCCATTCCGAGTCGGTTTGGATCATCTCGCTCTAGCCGTAGAAGACACAAGCATCCTGGAAGACCTGAAGCGGGAATTAGACGCGGCAGGGGTACGTAACAATGGGGTTGAGGAAGATCCAGAGACCCATGACAAGTACATCAGCTTCTATGACCCTGATGGCATTGCGTGGGAGCTCTATTCGGTCTCGACTCGTCCCTACGCGTAAACTATTGACTCACCTGGGCAGTTCAGGTGGGAATCCGAAGGAGAGGTAAGCGCTGACAAAGATCGAGTCGTTCAAAAAGCGGATGGGATGGGGCTTCAAGTGAGTCTCCTCGTTCCACAGCGATTTCAACTTTGACTATCAGGCGTCCTTTACCCCGGAGGAAGTCCACAGTGGAGCGGCATTCTACAACTATAGGAGAATGGACCCCTACGACACGGACCGTGAGGGAATCAGCGTCTTCTACAAAGACGAGAGCGGCGCGGTTTTTCACACCTACTCATGCTACGCGCGGGGAATCGACATGGTAAATGGCGCCTACCACTTCCTCGACCTGGTTCCTAAGGGGCGAGATGAGGAGGGTCTGGAAGGACCGCAGGACTGGGTCCGGTACCACGACAGATACGAGGATTGAGGATCTGTTGCAAAAAACTTCTTCTGCTACTCGACGTAAGCGACAATGGTCGCAATGAAGATGAGCAGTGCCGCGCTGACAGCCCAGATCGGATAAACCACAAGCCCGTTGCCCAGGTCATTACCACGTGCAAAAGTGGCG
>JBKPBA010000467.1:0-8427 GCA_046726675.1 Chloroflexota bacterium | reverse complement strand
CAGTTGTAGAGCAGCGGCACGTCAGGGAACGTCTGCTTGATGGCTTGCAGTTCTCCCATTGAACGGGGCGCTTCTATGAAAATAACATCGGCTCCCGCTTCACGATAAGCCTGCCCTCTCAGTAGCGCATCCTCCAAGCCATTGACTGCGTTAGCATCGGTGCGTGCTATGATCACGAAGTCAGGGTCTTGACGGGCATCAACAGCGGCACGTATCTTTTGCATCATCTCGTCTATGGGGATGACCTGCTTGCCCTCCATATGGCCGCACTTCTTAGGCCAGACCTGGTCTTCGATATGTAGTCCGGCAACACCAGCACGTTCATATTCGCGAATAGTTCGACGGACATTGATGGGATTGCCGTAGCCAGTATCTGCATCTGCAATTAGAGGAAGGTCACCGGTAACAGCCGCAAGCGCGGCTGCTCTGTTCACCATTTCACTCATTGTCAGCAAGCCAACATCGGGTTGACCCAGGACACTTGCCGCTGTGCCAAATCCTGTCATATAGACCAGCGAAAACCCTGCCTGGGCAATCAATCGAGCGCTTAGAGCATCGTACGCTCCTGGAGCAACAACCAGATCAGGACCAACAAGCAATTCTCTCAACCGTCTTGTCACACGCATCGCAAAATCCTTCACGCACACAAGAAATACAGCTCACAGGAATTGGTATTACTGTTAATGTATGACATTCAACACATTCAAACAAGTCTTCCTGAACCATGTGGTATTAAATTGCTGATTGGAATAAAAACCAATGAGATGTAGGGACGGGGGCTGTGATGAGTTGGGTGGGGGCGCTTGCGCCGTCCGTGTTCCCACCCCGATTCTGATGGTAAAAACTTGCTCAGCGATAAAACAAACCCATGAAATGTAGGGACGGGGCTTGCCCCGCCCGTGTGCCGCCCCATCCTATTAGGTTTTTGGTACCCTCACCAGCAGCCGCTCGTCAGCAACATGCACATACATTGGCGTCTGTCCTCGCACCTCACCATCAAGTGTCGCATCCCGAGGATCAGCACTCGTCGTGATCGTCACTCCATGCGCTTGAACATGATGTATACCAGGAATGCCTGACAATTCCGCAGGGTGGTGTGTAAATTGTTGCTTTTCGCCTTTTGAAAGGGGAACCTCTGCATTCTTTTTGGAACCAAAGTGATGAGCCATAATGCTACCGAGTTTCCCGATATCCATCTCCTCTATCACGACGATATCGAGCAAACGATCATCGAAACTTGTACCGGGAATAGCAAGTTCCCGTTGTCCACCAAAGATGGGAGTGTTGATTACTGCTACCTGTAGCGCTCGACCACGCAGTGAAGTTGGTACTTGAGTGGAGGTAGCTTTCTGTGGTATAAAAAGTCCTTCAAACTCGAGCTGTATATCCAGAGAGTCGTGGGATACTAATGTCTCCAACGCAGCATAAGGGTAAGTCATGCGTCCGAAGCGCTGGCGCGTTGCTACGTTGGTCGCTATGCGAGCGAACTGGACGTTGACACCAATGGTCAATGCGTGCGCGAAGTAGCCATGACTTTGAGGAGCAACATGGTCCAGTACCGGACCAGACTGGTGTTTTGTGGCGAGATGAGGAGCTTGCTCCGCGGGTTTGGCTACGCCGACATCTACCATTTGCTCTTTTCCCTGCGCGATGACTTGAGCTGCCTCCTGGATATCCTGAGGAATATGAAAAGCGCGAGCAACATCATTGGAAGTGCCAAGTGGCAGTATTCCAAGAGGGAGGCCGCTATCGGCAATATGTGTAATCACGCCCCCTACCAATCCATCTCCACCTGCCGCGATAGCCACTTCAATACCGTTCTCCTTCCAGGTGGTTCCCTGTGCAGGCAGATCATCCAACTCAGCGATAGAGATAGTGTTAACAACCTTCAGCCCTGTTTGTTCCAGATATCCAATTGCCTCAGACAATTTTGATGACCTGCCTGAATGTGGGCTATGTATTACAATTACTCTTTGTGATGTTTGCATAATTGCTTACAACCTTTATACCTGTTTTCGATGTTTGAATTGAATGAAGATAGTATAACCCAGAGCCACGCAACTCGCAAATGTTATATGATACGAAGGATTTCTTACAGACTCAAAGCCAGGCTATACTACCACAAATCTCGTAGGTGCCGATTTATCGCGCACACCGCCGATTCATCGGCCCTCATGCTGTATCCCTTGATTGTCATCCTGAGCGAAGCGAAGGATCTCACGTCCTGGCCGAGATCCTTCGCTTCGCTCAGGATGACAAGGGCTGCGCTCAGCATGACAGGGAAGAACCGCCTATCCAAAACGTACATGCTATAATGAACCAGGGTCGGATATCAACTGGAGAACAACATGAGCATTATTCATCGTTTTCGCAAATTAGAACATGGCGAACTGCGCTGGGAAGATGTGCCGGTACGCGCCTATGGCCCAGAGAATAGCGATGCCGACAGAGCCACGCGCCAGATTTTGATAGGTACCGAAGAGGACTCACCAAATTTCCACATGCGCTATTTCGCTGTCCAGCCTGGCGGACATACCTCGCTCGATCGGCATGCACACGATCATGGCGTCTATGTTATTCATGGTCGTGCACGTGTACGCTTGAATACGGATGAGTACGAAGTGAGTACAGGCGATGTTGTCTACATTCCCGGCAATGAAGTACACCAATTCTTCACGTTAGGCCAGGAGACGTTTGGCTTCCTGTGTGTTGTACCAGCCAGGCGATAAACACTATGCAAGCCATCGAGTATCATAGCAACGATGATGTGCGTATCGTCGATCTACCTGTCCCCAAAATCGGCCCGGGCGAATTACTTGTGCAGTTGCAAGCCTGTGGCTTATGTGCCAGCGATGTGATGGAATGGTATATGAAGCCACGCGCTCCCATCTATCCAGGTCATGAGCCAGTCGGGATCGTTGTGGGGGTTGGTGAGGGCGTACAACAATTCTCTGTTGGGCAACGCGTTTTCATCCATCACCATGTCCCCTGTATGGTCTGCCACTTTTGCCAGCGCGGTTCATTTTCCCAATGCCCTACCTTTCGTTCCACCCGCCTGTACCCTGGAGGATTGGCTGAATATATTCGCATACCTGCTCTTAATGTGCAACTCGACGTGCTGCCTTTGCCAGATGAACTGTCATTTGAGGCCGCCACATTGATTGAACCATTGGCCTGTTGTGTGCGTGGTATCAACCGTTCAGCCATCCTGTCGGGAGATAGCGTGCTGGTACTGGGTGCCGGTAGCAATGGCCTGATGCTGGCACAATTGGCACAACAACGCGGCGCTGTTCGCGTTATCATCGTCGATCCTATAGCTTATCGTCGCCAACGTGCTTTAGATGCCGGGATAGATCATGTACTGGATCCAGGATCAGGACAAGAAAATCTCATACAGCAAATCTACAATGTAAATGACCGGCTCAAGCCAGATATTGTGCTGGTCACGCCTTCGAGCATCAGCGCTATGCAACAGGGACTTGAGTTAGTGGGACCTGGCGGAACCGTCCTCTTTTTTGCCCCACCATCTCCAACATCGACGCTTCCCATTACACCCAACACTCTCTTCTTCCAGGAGATTAGTTTGCGTACCAGCTACTCCGCAGGTCCCTATGAAACGCGGCTGGCCTTAGACCTCTTACGTACCGGGCGTATTCGCCCAGAAACAGTGATTACGCATCGTTTCCCCCTTAGAGAGGCTATGCAAGCCTTTGCGTTGGTTGCAAAACCGGGGGATGCGTTGAAAGTGCTAATTACCGCCGAGTAAATTGGTTATTCTTCTTTTACCGGATCCATATAGGCATTTCCTCATGGTCAATCCCAAAATGGTGAGCAACTTCGTGAAGGACAGTATGTCGCACCTGCTTGCGAATACGATCAGGGTCCCCATGACAATAATCTTCGATCGCGTGCTGGTAAATGGTTATGATCTCAGGGTGTGGGACTCTAGCCTGACCATATGTAATCAACGGAACACCCTCATAGAGTCCCAGCAGCGTATAGCCTTCTTTCATCCCAACTCGTTGCATCACCTCATCTCCTGGCTCGTACTGTACCCTCACCAGTACATTTTCCATCTGCTCATGGAACTCAGGGGGAATAGTAGCCAATGCCTCCCGTACAAGTTGCTCGAAAGGACTCAACTCGTCCTTGTCGTCATCTTCGCCTTCTTCCAATCCCTCTTCTTTTTCAGCTTCTATCAAGATATTTTCAACTTCGCTGCCCTGGTAGTCTCTCTGTGTGTTAATTGTGCGATTCAGTAAATTATTTGGCCGTAGAAAGAATACACCAATGGTTCCGAAGACAAACACACCGAGTAGTAGGAGCCAGCCGGAAACGAAATCATAATAGTTGTTGAGATAGATAATGAGGAAGAGGAGTGTAATCAGAAAACTTATCATTGCGAAAAAGTATCGCGAGCGATTAATGTTCTCATTTCGGGTATGCTCATCCGGTTCTTGTTCGCGCTGGTAGTCGTACTCATCCTCTAACTCAGCCATATTAATCCTCTTTTTCCTTGAATGGCATCTTTTCTATTTCCCATACAGGTTTCTCGATAGTAGAGTCTTCTCCTATACGCACGTAGTATAGCGTATCAAAGCCTTCGACATAAGTGGGGGGCTCAAATTTATGTGCTGTGATAAAAATTACTTTCTCGGGCACCTGTGCTTTACCTGTACGCTGTATATTGAGTTTACGGCTGCTCAATACATCAGGCTGGAAGTAATAACCAATGATCTTTGCGTCATATCTGTGTCCTAAATCAATAAGTGGTAGGCGATCTTGCTTAGTTACATTTGTGTTGTCAACGACAACAGAGCGCTGTTCCTGGAATGCTTTTTCTATACGTTCCGCCTGTTTCTGATTCTTGCTCCTATTTAGCAGGTCTTTACTGACATGTTCATGTGTATCAGTGAAATGAGTGCGATAAAACGTGCTTTTGCCTGATGCTTGCAATCCCAGGAGGATAATAATTTCCATAACGCCTATTTCTTCAGTTGTAAACAATCTTCAGCTTGCCGTTGTCTGACTTACAAACTACCAAAAAGTGGCGAGAGGGCCACTGCTTTCAAGCATGTGGGTGAATTGCCGCCCGCCCGCAGGCGTTACTTGACACATTCTAACGGAACGTAATAGAATGCGTCCATGAGAACATTCGAGTACCGTTTGTACCCACATAAAGAACAATCTCGCTTGCTTCTGGCATGCCTGATCGAATCGCGTCACATGTATAATGCTATGCTTGAGACCGTCAAGGCACAGTATGAGCAAGATGGGACATTCCCGAGCAAATATGACCTGGAAGCTGCTTTCAAAGGGCAAGGTGAACATGTTCCTGCTACAACAGTCCATATGCTTGCAGATAGGCTCTCCAAATCCCTCAAACGGTTTCTGGCTGCCAAGAAGAACACCATCCCGGGCGTTGGCTTCCCTCGTTTCAAGAAACCTAACCGGTGGCACTCCATCCCACTGCGACAGTACGGCAAAGACTGCTATTTGCATGAAGACAAGAAACACCTCATTGTTCCCAAGAAAATGGGACATTTCCTCAAGATCAAGTTGCATCGTCCTATAGAGGGTACTCCTAAAACCGTTCACCTTGTCTTGCGGGCTGATGGGCATTGGTATGCCCTCATTGTCTGTGAGACAGAGCCGCAGACCGAACATGCTCCATCCTCTTGTGCTCATGCTGACATTGGCATTGATGTCGGACTGAAATCGTTCTTGACCGATAGTGAGGGCAACACCATTCCTAACCCGCGCTTCTATCGCACCTCGCAACGTACCCTGAGGCGCAAGCAGCGTAGCATGTGCCGTCGTCAAAAAGGCTCTCATCGCAAGCGCAAGGCTGCTAAGAGTACAGCGCAAACGCATCTCAAGATCAACCGTCAGCGGAGAGATCACCACTTCAAGGTCGCAAAGCAGTATGCCCAACACTATCACCATATTGCAGTCGAAGACCTTGCAATTTCCAACATGGTCAAGAACCACCATATGTCGAAGTCCATCCTGGATGCCGCATGGGGTCAATTCCTTGAAATCCTTGAAGCCAAGGCTGCAAGTGCCGGACATCAAGTGATCCGAGTGAACCCCCGCTTCACGACACAGGCATGCAGCAACTGTGGGACACTGATTCAGAAGTCCCTGAGTGTTCGTACTCATATCTGCACCTCCTGTGGTTTTATCGCAGACCGTGATGTCAACGCTGCAAAAAACATTTTGTTCAAGGCTGGGTCACAGCCTTCAGGAGCCAACGTAAGCCCGTAGGCTATGCGTTTCCTGAGAAGCCCCTGGATGGATCCAAGGGGAGTTGTCACAATAGAAATGTTATTGATGTATAATACAGTAAAGCCAGGCACCCGTAAAAGGTGCCTCAATCAATGTAGTAGGGAAGATCTTTCCGATTACCTGACTCTACAATATAAGGAGGATATATGACAACAACTTCGACCGATCCCAAAGTGCAACAATGGACAAACCTCGCCCAGCAATTGCGTGTAGACAGCATTCGCTGCACCACTACCGCAGGTTCAGGACATCCTACCTCCTCAATGTCAGCAGCGGACTTGATGGCCGTTCTGTTGACCGGTTACCTGCATTACGATTTTGATAACCCGCAAAACCCGAATAATGATCATCTTATTTTCTCCAAGGGACATGCTTCTCCTCTGTTGTACTCGATGTTTAAAGCAGCAGGAGCTATTACCGATGAAGAATTGTTGACATTGCGAAAATTCGGCAGCCGTCTCGAAGGCCATCCCACACCTATTTTACCATGGGTAGATGTCGCTACTGGATCGCTTGGCCAGGGATTGCCGATTGGTGTCGGTATTGCGCTCGCCGGTAAATACCTGGATAAACTACCCTATCATACCTGGGTACTACTCGGTGATAGCGAGATGGCTGAAGGCTCGCAATGGGAAGCATTTGACCATGCTTCGTACTACAAACTAGATAACCTGGTAGCTATCCTTGATGTTAACCGCCTTGGACAGCGTGGAGAAACAATGCATGGCTGGAATACAACCCTCTACGCAGAGCGAGCCATGGCTTTTGGTTGGAATGCCATCGTCATTGATGGTCATAACTATGATGAGATCAACCAGGCATTTGCCAAAGCCGCGCAACCAAATGGTACGCCTACCGTGATTATAGCGAAGACAATCAAAGGCAAAGGCGTCTCGTTCCTGGAAAATGTAAATGGCTGGCATGGTAAGGCGCTCAATAAAGAACAAGAAGAACAGGCTTTGAAAGAGCTTAGTTATGTGCGCAGCCAAACGTTCCCTGTACAAAAGCCAGAAAATCTCAAGCCTGCTCCTGAAGCAGCAAAAAAGGCGTTGGAATTACCAAAGTATAATGGCAAAGAAGCTGTTGCCACACGCAAAGCTTATGGTGATGCGTTGCAGGCGCTTGGCGCAGCCAATCCTGATGTAGTTGGACTGGATGGTGAGGTTAGCAACTCGACCTATGCTGAAGAATTTGCTAAGGCTTTTCCTGATCGCTTCTTTGAGCAATTTATAGCTGAAGAGCAATTGGTGGCTTCAGCAGTCGGTATGAGCGTAAGGCACAAGATACCGTTTGCCTCGACCTTTGCAGCTTTCTTCAGTCGTGCCTATGACTTCATCCGCATGGCTGCTATCTCTCGTGCAAACATTCGCCTGAGCGGTTCGCATGCTGGCGTTTCGATTGGTGAGGATGGTCCGTCACAGATGGCGCTGGAAGACCTGGCAATGATGCGCGCTGTATATGGCAGCACTGTACTCTATCCCTGTGATGCCAATCAGACCGCACAACTGGTAGCTCAGATGGCCGATCATGAAGGCATCGTATATATGCGTACTACACGTGAAAAGACCCCTGTAATATATACTCCTGACGAAGAGTTCATGGTTGGTGGCAGCAAAGTTATACATCAATCCGACAAGGATGAAGTAACCATTGTAGCAGCAGGCGTTACATTACATGAGGCTCTGAAAGCATATGAACAGTTGAAGAGTCAAGGGATCACAACTCGTGTCATTGATGCGTATTCCGTCAAGCCGATTGACGAGGAAACGCTGATGCTCGCTGCTGACGAAGCAGGAAACAAGATCGTGGTCGTGGAAGATCACTGGCCCGAAGGTGGACTTGGAGAAGCCGTCCTGGATGCATTTACGATGCGAAATGGCCCAATCCCCGAAGTTGTAAAACTAGCAGTCCAATCGATGCCAGGCTCCGGTACCCCTGCCGAATTGATGGAAGAAGCTGGTATAAGTGCCGACCACATCGTCCAGGCTGTCAGAGCGCTTGTGCGAAAAGCATAGACATCGTAAAATGTTGTGGTTCACGGGGGCCTCGCCTCGGTGAACCACAACATTTTTCGATTCCTATGCTTTTCGCACAAGCGCTCTGACAGCCTGGACGATGTGGTCGGCACTTATACCAGCT
>JBKPBA010000466.1:0-9309 GCA_046726675.1 Chloroflexota bacterium | reverse complement strand
CACCTATCCTGCTTATCACAACGCTACGTTCAACATGCAATTCGACTTGTGAAATGTGCGCACTCGTTCTCAGTATCGCTGTAATACATGGACTAATGGTGTGCCCAGTCTAAAGATACACTTTATGCCTAACATGCGGCTCTCAAAAAACGAAGAGTGGCTCACAGATGAGTCACAAAGAACGAGCTGAAATTGTCAGGTGGTCTACAGATGGAAATGGAGACATGTCCTGCTGATCCGCGACAGGAGATAGAGGTGAGAGAGTGCACATCATAAACGTTGCGGAATACGCTCGGCGTTGTAGAAGCGTCACATATGCTCTAGACAGATAGGTTGAGTAAGTATTCACCAATCGGTAATTCTGCCTGTTTGAACCAGCCAGCGGATAAATTCCAGATGCCGCATGTCAAGGTTGAGGTCTGGCAAATCCTCTGCGGCAGCAGAAAGCTGACCGTGTGATTACCATTGGTTCGCTGGCTGGTAAACTCGTGCTTCCAGTGAATGGGACGTACTCGGCGACCAAGTTTGCCCTGGAAGCCCTAAGCGATGCTCTTCGCATAGAGTTGGCGCCCTGTTCCTTTCTCAAATAGAGTCGTACTTCGGCTTAGAGACGCGGCCAGGGATGCTCTTTTCAGGTGGATGTTCAAGATTGGTCCTTCTCCTGATAGTACAGTGACTTCACAAAGCCATCACATGTGCTCATGCTACTGTCACAAAAGTGACGCAGTTGTTTTTGATAATCCATGAACCTGCCCATAGTGGGCTCTGTTGCGCCATACCAATCACCATCATTACTGGTACCACAGGCAATGTTCATGCAAGGTTGGAGATGTTTCAAGCTATCGCAGGCAAAAGAGCGAACTCTTCCTTGACAAAGATGTTGCCTGGGCAATCGCTTGGACATGGGGAGTGATACAATGTTACAATAGTGATGGGGAGAAGAAAACAGATGGCAAGAAGAGCTATGTTCCGTCAGTTTCTAACCAATCTCGATCAACCGATGCCACTTCCAGAGAAAGTGCGCAAGCTCACGGGCAACCTCTGGCGGCGGGTGGCTTTGCGCCAGACCTGTTGCGGACACCCTGGCGAACCAGGCTGTTGAATGGGGAGCGCTCCGTCCGGTCCGGATGGTCATCACCACGCTCATGATGAACATCATCATCGCTGAAACGATCTGGTTGCTGGTTTGTCAATCCTTGCATCCTTTTCGTGCGTGGAGATGCCGTTTCCCTACATCATCTACGCTTGCACAACGTTGTTGTAGGGGAATGTGATAGACTGACAGGCATGTAGCGGTTCATTGGCGGCTCAGCGCCAACATCACAAAACGCTGCATATCATTTGCACCACGTATATTCATGCTCGACAAGAAGACCCGTAGCCTCTTACAACTTATGGCCCATTGTGGGTGTAAGAACATGGCAGAAGAAATGTACAAGCCGAACATCGTGGTTACCTATCACGCCTCATCTGAGCAGCAATCACTCTTGCTTGAGGTACTGGGAGGCGTTGCCACGCTGACCTTCATCACTGAGCTTGCACCCCCACAACGGGAACAGGCATAGGAGGAACTTCCCACGTGAAATCCAGCCCCAGGACTATCCCCGCTTTAGGAAGATTGTACAGGTAACTCTTCTCGTTCCACCAAGTCAGCAAGCCACTGTAGAGTCAGAGGAAGGTGGTGATTGGGGGTGTGATAGAATGGGCAGTGACCGATATGCTCTGAAAGGACAAAAGAGACATGACTACCTGGCTCAGCCTGCTGAAAGAGGATCCTCTGCCCTGGCTGCTGGAAGAAGAGACTCCAGCGGTTCGCCATCTGGCTTTGCGCCAGCTTCTCGATCAGCCAGAGGATGCCCCGGAGGTGCAGCAGGCGCGCGCCGCCGCTATGCAAGCCGACCCCATAGCCTCCATTCTCGCCGCTGGCCATCCAGAGGGGTACTGGGTCAAACCGGGTCCGGGATATTCTCCCAAGTACCAGGCAACAGTATGGCAACTCATCTTTCTCGACCAGATGGGAGCCGATGGTCGGGATGCGCGGGTGCAAGCAGCCTGCGCTTATGTGTTGTCCTACAGTCAGGCCGAGACGGGGGGATTTGCCGCATCGGGGAGCAAGGAAGAAGCTCCTCCTCCCCCATCGAGAGTCATCCATTGCTTGAATGGCAACCTGCTGCGGGCGCTTATTGGCTTCGGCTGGCTGGAGGATGAGCGTGTGCAGCAGGCGATTGACTGGCAGGCACGCTCGATTACCGGCGAAGGTTTTTCCGACTATTACCGCTCGGGAACCAGCGGCCCGGGTTTCTGTTGCGCTGCGAATGAGCAGCTTCCCTGCGCCTGGGGAGCGATCAAAGCCCTATTGGCACTCGCACGCATTCCTCAAGAGCAACGCGCGCCACACATGGAACGAGCTATCCAGCAAGGAGGAGCGTTCCTCTTGAGTTGTGACCCTGTCACTGCCGCATACCCGGCTGGCCGGGGCAATGGGAAACCAAGCCCGTTCTGGTTCAAGCTGGGCTTTCCATCAGGCTATGTCGCCGATATCCTTCAGAATGTCACCGTCCTGTGTGAGCTTGGCTTTGCGAAAGACGGACGCCTAGAGGGTGCTATCGAGTGGCTCCTCAGCAAACAAGAGCCGTCAGGACGCTGGAGGAATCAGTATGCCTACAACGGCAAAACCTGGGTGGATATCGACAAGCAGGGCCAGCTGAGCAAGTGGGTGACGCTGCGTGCCTGTTTGGTCCTCAAAGCAGTGTATGGATAGTGACTGCTTTGCACGTCAATCTCTTCCATCTGTTTGCTCATTCTGCTGGAGATCCATGATATCGACCCGAGCCAACGCCCCGCCCATATTCGTGCAGAGACGACCAAGGGCCGAAGCGCTCGTGTGGTTCCCTACTTCGAGCAGACGGGAATGCTCAACATGGCCTATCTCCAGGAGCGACGAAAGCTGAGCCGAACACGTGGCCCAATCTTTGTTTCGGAGTCCAGGCGCAACCGTGGGGAGCCGATCTCCATCTGGACCTGGTCGAGGGTGGCTGAAGGCATTGCCCAGCGTTCAGGTGTCCAGCAATTTACCACCCATAACCTTCGTCACCTGCGGTTAACAGACCTCGCTCGCTATGGGTGGGATATTCATGAGATCGCCCTCTTCGCCGGACATCGCAGTACCGATACCACCCTGCAATATATTCATTTAAGCGGCCGAGATCTGAAGGCAAAGGTTAAACCGAGCATGGCAAAGCTTTGCTCGACGATATCCCAAGATGCCTCTGTGTCGTCAGCACGTGCTGCTGGTTGGCTATGTACTCTGTGGCTTTACTGATTTTCACTTGCTTGGTGGATTTACACGAGAATCGCTCGCCCACATTGTTTTCGGTCGTGAGCGGATGGAAGCCACGATTGAGCGTGTCAATGAAGGAGTGCGGCTCTGGGGGCTGGTGAATCTGCGTGATATGAGCTTGCGAAGCGCGGTGTATGAGGCTCTCCTCTTGAACCAGAATCCGTATCTGGAAGAGCTCACCTATGAGCTGCTGCTCATGATGCGTGAAAGAACAGAGACACTGGCGCTCAAAAGAGCAGTCAGGAAACTCTCTTGCGCCCTCTTCCAACTCGGCCTGTTGAGGAGAACCCTTCCCCATGTTCCGCTCCCCTCAGAAAAGAGAGCCCAACCAGCCAAGCGCCTTCTAGAAAGTGCACCTACAGAGTCAATGACTCTCACACATGACACTCACATGTGTTATAATGAGGAAAGTGGTTGTGTTAAACCTTTTTGTGTGCTCTCGTGGCAGCCCTCTGTACCTTTCCTACTCAGGAAAGCCATGGAGAGGTTTCCTATAAGGTGAAAAGACTTTCTCTCCGTCTGGCGCGATCATCAGGACGCTGCGGCGGCCGACGTCGTCGAGCTGTGCGCCTCTTCGCGGCAGGCGCGTTCCGACTGAAAGGAGAATCCCATGTGCCGTTGGCTTGCCTACTACGGTGACCCCATTCCAATCGAGGCCCTCATCCTGCGGCGACAGCACTCGTTGATCGACCAGAGCCTGCACTCCCGCGAGGGAGCGGAGACGACGAACGGCGACGGCTTTGGTGTCGGCTGGTACGATAAGCTGGGAGGGATGCCGGGCCTGTACAAGAGTATCCAGCCAGCCTGGAACGACCGCAACCTGCGCGAGCTTGCGAAGCATATCTCGTCGCCGCTCTTCTTCGCGCACATCCGGGCCTCCAGCGGCACGGCCGTCCAGGAGACGAACGCCCATCCTTTCCGGTACGGCCGCTGGCTCTTCATGCACAATGGGCTTGTGCGCGAGTTTCCCCGTGTGCGTCGTGATCTCCTGCTCGCGATCGACCCGAAGCTGTTTCCAGATATTGAGGGCTCGAGCGACTCAGAGGTGCTCTTCCACCTGGCACTCACGTTCGGCCTCGAGGATGACCCTCTCACGGCGCTCGAGCTTATGGTGGGCTTCGTCGAGGAGGTTGGCGAGCGCCACGGAGTCGAGCATCCGTTGCAGATGACCGTCGCGACGACCGACGGCGAGCGGATCATCGCGGCCCGCTATTCGAGCGAAGGGCAGTCGCGCTCCCTCTACTTCAGCACAGATGTGCGGGCTCTCAAGGCGCAACATCCGGACATCGAGGAGCTTCAGGAGCTCTCGGACGAGGCGCGCGCGATCGTCTCCGAACCGCTCGGAGAGGTCGTCGGAGCGTGGAACAAAATGCCTGAGTCGTCTATCGGGATCGTCCAGCCGGGCCAGGACGAGCTCTACGTGTTCACCCCTCGCAACCCCGGAAGCGATGCACCATCCCCAAAGGAGAGGGTGAGCCTCCGCCCGAGCTAAGCAGGGGCTCAGGCGCGCGCGAGTGCCGAGCATGCTGTCCAGCGAGGAGCGCACGCCGTAGGCCAGAGTGCCGGTGAGAACGGCGTCTCCGACTTCGCCTGTGCCGATCGGGAGGAAGGCGAAGTCGGAGACGCCGCGTACCACGCCCAGCCACTTCTCCCCGAGAGCGGCGAGGTTGATGCCGTTCTTGAGCCTGATGGGGGGGCCGAGGTCGAGAATGAGCGTGGCCTCAGGAATCGGCTCGAAGTACACCGCCCCGTAGCTTTGCCTCGTGCGAAAAAATGAAACGCATCCAGTGTACCTGCGCAACATCCCTTACATGAAGTGACACTCCTATCCGCCTTTCGGGAGACGGGCTTCTGAGCACCATCAGCGGGGTGGCCTGTTCCTAAAGGAACCACGTCTAGAACGTGCGGATGAGCCACTATCCCCTTGACTTTACATCTTTCAGAGAAGATAACCTCGTGCATCTCACAAGGAGAGCACAATTCATACAGAGAACATCACGAACGAATCACAACTGTATGCAAGAATGAGGAAGGATCGTGACGAAATTGAGTGATCAGAGCTGATACATGTGATGCCGATGTGAGGTGCGTGTTCTATGATACCTATGGAAATGCAGAAAGCTGTAAATCGAAAGGAGACGCGTGTGTGAAACATCGAAACAGGAAGAACATGCCACAGGATTCAAAAATCCTCGAATGGCACGGATTCCTGGGTTTTCCTACAAGAATACGCTACCAACTTACGAACATGGAGGAAGTCGAGTGGGTGTCACGTCGACAGCGGAAGCAAAGGAGACTCCCATTTACAGGGCAGACAAGGGAATGGTGGGAGTCAGAACGCATATCCCAATGGATGTGTGTTTTATTTATGATCGGCTCTTTCGCCTTTGCGGCTGGAGCTCTCCTGTGTTTTGATCGCTCTTCTTTACCTCTGCGGCCTATTTACAGTTCCTCGAGGCAATCAATGTACCTGATACATCTGCAAAAACACGCGTTGGCGGAACGGATCATGCGAGATATTTTGCATGGGAACCAGACCGTATCGATTGGTGGAGTACCATCACGCAATTCGTCGGAACCCTCTATTTTAATTTTAGTACCTTTAACGCGATGCGAATGAATTTGACTGTTACCAAAATTGACAGACTGGTCTGGTCAGCGGATTTCCTTGGTTCAATTCTCTTCCTCGTGTCGAGCTGGTTAGCCTATGGAGAGGGTGCTTCCGCTCTCACCAGCCCGAGATTGAAGAGCCTTACCTGGTGGGTGGTGCTCTCAAATCTGCTCGGCTCAATCGCTTTCGGAGTCTCGGCAATCACCTCCTTTGTTCTACCAAGTCAAGGAGAAATGATTAATGCAAACGTCACCAATCTGTTTACCGCTCTGGGAGGTGTGTGTTTCTTTGTCGGTGCATTGCTTCAGCTTCTGGAAACCAACCGGGAAAATGCCGAAGAGAACAAGGATACTGCTGACAACAGACGTATCTCAACACCAGACACACCACATCTGGTAGAAGGTCAAACATGAAAGTTGAGTTGATTCATGATACATGTAAGCACAAATTACAACAACTATACCCTTTCTATATCCAAAGGGAAATTGTTTTCTTGAGCTTTATCATGTAGAGTGATTCTTAGGACACCTGAAAAAATGGAATAGAAAGGATGAAACATGTATGCTTCATAAGAAAGTGAATACCGGTTCCCAGGATGAACTTGATAGGTCATTAACACCTCTGTATAGTCGGCGTGCACTCACAGACAATGTGACTCGCTATGATTTCCCCGAGAACGAGATGCTGCCCCAGACCGCCTATAACCTGGTGCATGATGAACTCATGCTTGATGGGAATTCTCGCTTAAACCTGGCGACCTTCGTCTCCACCTGGATGGAACCGGAAGCGCGCCAACTCATGGCGGAAACCTTTGACAAGAATATGATTGACAAGGATGAGTATCCTCAGACAGCCGAGTTGGAGTTGCGCTGCGTCAACATGCTTTCGCGCTTGTGGAATTCGCCAGATCACGAGGACGCCGTGGGTTGTTCAACGATTGGTTCTAGCGAGGCTGCTATGCTTGGAGGGCTTGCGCTCAAATGGAAGTGGCGTGATCGCATGCAAGCGGCCAACAAAGCAACTGATCACCCGAATCTAGTGATGGGTGCCAATGTGCAGGTCTGTTGGGACAAATTCTGCCGGTACTTTGATGTCGAACCTCGTCTCGTTCCGGTGGAAGGAACACGTTACCATTTGACTGCGGAGGAAGCCATCAAATACTGCGATGAGAATACCATCGGCGTGGTAGCGATCATGGGCAGTACCTATGATGGCAGTTATGAGCCTGTTAATGAGATCAACGATGCGCTGGATGTGCTCCAGGAGGAAAAAGGGTGGGACATTCCCATCCATGTTGACGGAGCCAGTGGCGCTTTTGTTGCCCCGTTCTTGCAGCCAGACCTCCCGTGGGATTTCCGCGTCAAGAGGGTCAAATCGATCAACACCTCGGGACATAAATTTGGGCTGGTCTATCCAGGGGTCGGCTGGATCATCTGGCGCGACCGTGACGCATTGGCGGAAGACCTTGTGTTCAAAGTGAACTACCTGGGTGGGGAGATGGATACGTTTGCGCTGAACTTCTCGCGTCCGGGCAGCCAGATTGTGGCCCAGTATTACAACTTCCTCCGTCTGGGGAAGGATGGCTATCGGCGTATCCAGCAGTCCTGTCAGGATGTAGCAGTGTACCTCTCGGGAGAGATCGCGAAACTGGGACCATTTGAGCTGTTGACTGAGGGTCGTGATATTCCAGTCTTTGCGTTCAAACTCAAGGCACCCACCAATTATACCGTCTTTGATCTTTCCGAGCGGTTGCGAGACCGGGGCTGGATTCTCCCAGCATATACCTTCCCGGAACATCTGGAAGACTTAGCCGTGCTGCGCGTCGTCGTGAAAGAGGGGTTCAGCCATGATATGGCACATATGTTACTGAATGATTTACGCCGTCACTTGCAGTTCTTTGCATCACAACCTGGTTACCAACCAAAACTCACAGGTGGCGGCGATAGTCATGGCATTGCCCCTCGTAAAAAGGTCACGACAGACCCCTCCATCAATCGTTAGTGTGTAGTTATGTGTAGCAATGGCTACGAAAAAATGAAATTGGTACCCCTCTGTAGCAGGGGGGAAGGTGTCTTGAAAGCACCTTCCCCCCTGCTACAGAGTGAATGACATCGTACATGAAAGGAACCAGTCATGTCAGACAAAAAACGTGTGTTAGTGCTGCAACACATCCATGATGATCCTGCGGGTCGCGTAGGTGCCATTCTGGATGAATATGAAGTCTTTTACCATCTGATTCACGTCGGGAAGGATCACCTTCCTGATCCCACCAGGTACGACGCGATTGTGGTCCTGGGTGGATCAGCACATTTGTACGAGACGCACAGATATCCCTACACCGTCCACGAGGAAGCCTACCTGCATCAAGCGATCAAGGAAGGTGTTGCCTACCTGGGCATGTGTCTGGGTGGGCAACTGCTCGCGAAAGCGTTTCAAGCCGAAGTGAAGAAATTGCCGAAATATCATATCGGCTTTTTAGAGATCCATTTTACTGAGGAGGGTAAGAAAGATCCCTTGTACCAGGGCTTTGAAAGCTACCAGTTGGCGTTTCAATGGCATGCGGATTGCTTCGAGCTGCCAGAGGGGGCAGTTTCACTGGCTCATCACAGCCAGGGCTTCAACCAGGCGTTTCGCTATAGTGAACGGGCTTATGGATTGCAGTATCACTGCGAGCTCACCGAAGATCTACTTGATCTCTGGTTGCATGAGCCTGCGATGAAACAAGAGTTTATCGAGATCTACGGTCTCGAGACATATGAGAAGACGGAACGGGATGCCGTGAATCTCTTCCCAACATACGCCCAGCACGCGACCAGGATGCTCAAGAACTTTTTCAGACTCAGTGAAGTGATCTAGCTTTCCTGGCGAGAACCCCAGTCATAGAGGGGAGAGAGATGAGGAGAGACCTGGTGGTCCCCTATGGTCGCTTGCAGTCCGTCACAGACGATCAAGACGAGCACATCGTAGCGCAAGAGCATTGTTGTGTCGCATGGGGTTAATGAAGGCGATACTCACTGAAGTCCGGTGTCAATCCAGGGACACCAGGGTCATTGTTGGGTTCTCAATCTGGTTCAATCGAGTTGAAAGACACGTTTGTACCACGTGGGTTCCTCTCCTCGTGAGAAGGTACAAGGTCATGGCAACACGTTATACCCTTGGTATTGAAGAAGAATTTCAGATGGTAGATTGCTGCACGGGCCAGTTACGCCCCTGCATCGAGACCATCCTGGAAAAGGGAGCTCCCATCTTCGGAGAGCAGCTCAAACCAGAACAGCATCAATGCATGGTGGAGTTGATCTCGGATATTTTGCCAGATATCCCGACAGCCCGTCAAGAGATGAGGGCTTTACGTGCGAAA
>JBKPBA010000465.1:0-4091 GCA_046726675.1 Chloroflexota bacterium | reverse complement strand
GAAGAGGTCAGTGACCTGCAAAAAATCGCATGCCCAGATCTCTGCAGAGTGATTGTGCAGGAAGGTCCTCCAGTTCTGTCCCCTTGGTCGAGGCGGGCGCACGTGCCGCAGGTATTTCTGGATCGTGCGTTTGCACACGCGAATATCCAGTTTCAGTAATTCGCCCCGAATACGTTCCGCTCCCCAGAGCCGATTGTTCCTGGCCATCTCCTTGATCAACGCGATAGTCTCTGCTGCCACCTTCGCTTGTGTGGACTTTGGCTTTGACCTGTGTTTCCAAAAGAGGCGAAAGCCCTGACGATGCCACTTGAGAAGCGTCTCCGGTTGGACAATCAAGAGGGCTTGCCTCCATGCCCGAACGGCCCTTGCTAGAAGCACCAGCAGGAGTCGATCAGTTTTCGTGTAGCGTGGTCGTTTGATTTGTCGCCGAAGGATCATGAGTTGTTGCCGTAGGAGGGCATTCTCGGCAATCAGTTCAGCTTTCCCTCGTGCAAGGTCCATGACCGCCCCGAGTAAAAGTGGGGTGTGAGAGGGTTTTGTCCATCTTAGGAGGCCTCGTTGGAAGAAGTGAAAGCAGGAGGAGACCAATGGTTTGATGTGAGTGAGAACACGAGACACAGAACAACTTCTCCTTTGCCAAGGTGGTGGGTTCTTGCAGCATAAGATCACTGTAGTGAATTCCGATTTTATGCTTATCTCATCTTTCTTTGCAAGCAGGCTGGATCAATCGATCTCGAGGGGCTTGCTTTCTGAACAGATGTCCCATGTAGCCAGCACAGGCGTAAAAGCGCGTTTTCGGCAACGAGTTCGGATTTCCCCCTGGCAAGATCTGCTACCGTCCCAAGCAGCAATGAGGTCTGTGGTGGTCTTGTCCAGCTCAAGACCAAGTGTTAGAGCTTGTGAAACCAGAAGAATAACAGTTGCTTGATGAAGATGAGAGCACGAGACAACAAATAATCTTCTCCTTCGTGAAGATGGGTGGACCCTCCGGGTTTGAGAGCGAATTGATAGGTGTTCATTTTACGCTTATCTCACCTTCCTTTGCAAGGAGGTTTGTCAAATTATGCTTCAGGTGCCTATTTTTCAGTACAGGCACATGTTCTTTAGGATATAATAGGTAACGTACTGTAGCAGGCCTGGCTGGACGAGTGGGTCTACAGCGTTGCTGATCACGCCAAGTACATGCGCAAGCTGGGTCCGCAAACACTTGAACGCATGAGGCCGGGGATCGCACCTGCTGTCTCAGTAGAGTATGGAGCATATCGATGAGCGAAGGAAATGCACAAAGCGCAAGAGGATATACTCTCGAAGTGAGGGAACTAACTCATGACCGAACGCTATAACAAAGTGAAGGGCCCACACCAGGGTCAGCCAATTCTGAGGGCAGGTGAGCCACTGGAGCAGGCCCAAGCGGCCATAGTCATGGTGCATGGCCGTGGGGCGACGGCGGAAAATATTCTGGAATTAGCCGTGGAATTGAACCAACCGGGTTTTGCCTATCTAGCGCCACAAGCTGCTGGCGATACATGGTATCCATACAGCTTCCTTGCGCCTCTTGCCAGCAATGAACCCGGTCTCTCATCCGGGCTGGCTGCCATTGCCAATATACTTGCGCAAGTCGCACAAGTGGGGATACCACTTGAACGCACCATGCTCGTAGGTTTTTCGCAAGGAGCTTGCCTTGCATTAGAATTTGTCGCGCGCAACGCACGAAGGTATGGTGGTGTGGCGGGCTTAAGCGGTGGACTCATCGGCCCTGATGGGACGCCGCGCGACTATCCCGGTTCGCTAGCAGGCACACCCATCTTTCTTGGCTGTAGCGACGTTGATTTCCACGTGCCCAAGGAGCGAGTGCAGCTCTCAGCTCAAGTACTGCAGCGCTTAGGGGGACAGGTGACAATGCGGCTGTATCCAGGAATGGGCCATACCGTGAACCAGGATGAGATTAATTTTGTACGAGGCATGATGGTTGCGCTCGTTGCCAGGTAAAAGATACTTGTAGACTAACTGGTAGATGTTGAAATGTCCTTGGAAGAAGGTTTGGAGATGGAACGCAAGAACTTCTTCTTGCTGTTCACTCCTGAAGGAGACAGACGATGAGTAAAGAACTTCTCGGCATTCATCATGTGACGGCGATTACCAGCGACCCGCAGCGCAATGTCGATTTCTACACCGGGGTGCTGGGTCTGCGGCTGGTGAAACTGACGGTCAACTTTGACGATCCAGGATCCTACCACCTGTATTACGGGGATGAGCTGGGTCATCCCGGCACCATCATGACGTTTTTTGCCTGGCCAGGAGCTCAAAAGGGACGGCAGGGGACAGGGCAAGTGACGGTGACGTCCTTCTCCGTTCCTCAGTCATCACTGGACTTTTGGATCGAGCGGCTGAGCCAACGAGGAGTCTCCTGCACAGGACCGACCTCGCGTTTTGACGAAACCGAGCTTTCCCTGCAAGACCCAGACGGGCTCGTCCTCGAACTGGTCGCTCACCCTCAGGCCGAGCTGCGTCCAGCCTGGAAAGGGGGACCGGTACCTGCTGAACATGCGATTCGTGGCATTCACACCGTCACCTTGTCGGAGGATGGCTACGAGCGGACAGCCAAGCTCTTGACCGACACTTTGGGCTTTCGTCTCCTCGGCCAGGAAAACAACGTGTTCCGCTACGAAGTCGATGAAGGAGGGCCGGGAGCGTATGTGGATGTGCGCTGTGCTCCGGAGCTGCGGCGCGGGCATGTGGCTGGTGGAACGGTTCATCATGTGGCCTGGCGAACGCCCACTGATGAGCGCCAACAAACCTGGCGTGGGATGTTGGTTGGCCTCGACCTCAATGTCACGCCGGTGCTGGATCGCAAGTACTTCCACTCGATTTACTTTCGCGAACCGGGAGGCATCCTCTTTGAGATCGCGACCGATCCGCCGGGCTTCACGGTGGATGAGCCAGTCGAGCAACTGGGTACCCGTTTGGAACTGCCGGCTTGGTTGGAGCCGCATCGAGAAGAACTGGACCAGGTGTTGCCTGCGCTCCGCTTACCTGCAGCAGATACAGGCAAGCAAAAGCCCACGTGATGTACAACAGGAAATTCGCGCAGCCGAGCTACCCCAGAGCGGTTGGGGTTCACCCAAGAGGGGATCATTCGACAAGCTGAGAGGTTCGATGACCACTACAACGATTTGGTGGTCTATGGAATGCTTGCCAGTGAATGGAGCAGATAAGAAGCGACTCCTTAGAGGGGCATGCTCTTTTTCGTCGAAGTCAGGTGGCCGAGTGCCACTGATCAGCTTTTGGATCCCAGAATGGCCCCTCCAAACCAACCCGTGCAAAGATCTCTACCATCTCGTCTGGACCAGGCCGGCGCGACTCAACAGTCAAGCGATTCTCATACCAGGTCATGGCAAGATACCATAGTTGGTTGAGATTGATGCTAGGCCGCTTAGGAAGCCCACGAGCCTCACACCATTGAGTTACTGTCTCTTCCGACCGGAAGAGCAGCATAGTCGCTCAGGTGTATATGATGTCATCCCACCAATGTGCCGCTGGTACCGCAAATTGGATGACGCATGACTGCGGGACGGGCTGCCCATTCCGCACTTCCAGCATCATAGGTTCACCACTGTATCCGTCCGATGCTTCAATGATGGCGTCTGCCTGCAGAGCTGCCGCAATCCCCAGGGCATCCCAGGCACAGTTTGCGTAATAGACGTTGTCTTGCACTTTCACGCGAAAGGATGTCTCAACCCCGGAAAAAGGTGGGGCCATCCGAATCCGTGACGGGTCGCCTGGCTCTGGAACCAGAAGGCGCTTCTTGTGAAGTCTATCGAAAGCGGCTTCAACTTCATCAGGAGTCGTTCTCAGTGACTCCGCCACATCGGCTGATGTAGGAGCCTGTGTTGTCCGCGCAATGGTCTCATAGATATTCATTTTCACGGCTGTGTCGAAGTCCATAGACTCTTCTCTCTTAGCATGCCTGTTCTGGCGAATTACGGGTTGCTCTCAACAGTTTGGTAATGACTGTAAAGTCTATTTTCTAGTGAAAGACTGCCAATGACGACAACACAAACAAGACCAAGTATAGTGTACCACGCTAGTAC
>JBKPBA010000464.1:0-3944 GCA_046726675.1 Chloroflexota bacterium | reverse complement strand
AGGAAATAAAAGCTCAAAGTGAAAAATGGGCATTAAAGGACTAGACAAGAAAGTATTTTATCGTGCATACTATAGATATATATGTTGAAGAGTCTGTTCATATATGTTATGACATTGTTTGACATCGACTGATTATATATCGTCATTCAGTTTAAATATTATGTATATTCTGTTGGCAAATTCGAAAGTAGTTATGAAGGAGAAGATCACTATGCTTAGCTATGAAGGACACGGAAGTGAAGTGGCGACGTTACTCTCTAAAATAACTGCAGAATACGAAGCCGCGCAGCGTGGTTTGACGGGACTTGCTTACGGGACATCACAACACGAGTTCATTAGTGCACGCATGGAAAATATGGGCCAACTCCATAGCGAGTTACAAATAATTGTGGGTGATTGCGCTATTGCCCTGATCGTAGATGCTCTGAATAACGTAGACTAAATCTCAGACAAGAACCTCTTTGAGAGTGTTGAAATACATATCGAAGTAACGAACTGAAGTCGGAGACGGTTTGTTCCAAACCCCTGTAACAACGTATTCGGTTTCTTCGCTAGCGAAAGAATCCTCATCTAGAGCGCACTGTTCGCCGTCTGTAAAGGAATGTAACCAGTTCCTGCGATCTTCTTGATTAAGCAAAGGCGCGTCCTCACATACAAACCATTCAGCAATGCCTTGTAAGTAGAAACGAAAATCTTGAGAAAGTGGATACTGCCGCACGATGCGGTAGCTTTTCTCCTGAACCTCTTCGAAGCCTGCAGTTCTCAGATAGCTTGCAAGCTTCGAACCAACCCAACTATCTTCAAATGCATATCCAGCATCTACGCGCAACTGCTCCCAACGCTCACGAGCCTGGAAAACATGCGCCTGCAATCCTGTATCGATATTGTGAAAACGCATCGTGCCGAAGTCGATATCCTTAATCGCCAGGCGTCCGCCAGGAACAAGGTAGCGGCCCATGGCAGCAAATGTTGTTACTGGTTCGGGGAGATACTGACTGACATTTGCACTAAAAATGAGATCTGCACTACCGTAAGGTACCGGTAATTGCTCCAGCAAACCGCGTCTGTACTGTACTATCCGTTCATACCGTTTACCGTGCAAACGCCTGTATGCGGTTACCAATGCCTCGGGGGAGACATCCACTCCTAGAATATGTCCCTGGTAGCCAATGGCACGGGCCAATAAAGGTGTCCACAGCCCAGGACCACAACCCGCGTCAACAATGTAGCTGTCATGTTTGAAATGAATGTCCCGGATCATTTGTTCTCGTTCGGGCGCTTTACTACGATGATGTGTCTCTAACCATTCTATTGCATTAAGTGGCAAGCCACTCTCATTGACATGAAGAGGATCGTTTACTGCCAATACACTACCTCAACCATTGTTATCATCCTGGTATGCTATGTTATTGCATGGTGCTTTTTAAGATGGTGGAAGTATAACATACGTAAATGTTCATGTACAATACTTTGCGTATAAATGTAGTACCAAAGTATATATACATGTGGAGTAATGTATTGACAAAAATGTTGAACTTTCAGTTGGTTTATGTAGGACGGGAGCTTTGCCTGATTTCTGCTTGCGCTGGCAAGTACAAACCGATATACTCTATCTAGTGACGATAGAGTCTAATCAGGTATTGAAATGAGACTAGATTAACAACATTTGATATTAGGAGCTTTGCGCCAATGCAGTCCTCTGGTCAGCAACCGAAAGAAAAAATAGAGCATGAGAACGCAGGAGTTGAAGGCATAAAAGAAAAGGCATCATCGCCACTTTATGAATTTCCTGCGGACCAGCAAGGAATGATTTATCCACCACCACCTTCCTACTATCAGAATATGCAAACTCCACCAGTGCCCACTGCTTTACCATTACAACCAGGCGTAAATACAGCTCTTCCATTTCAGTCTCCTACACCTGGCTCGCAAGCACAACTCAATCCGATGGGTGTGCAAGTTCCTCCATATCCGCCAGCTTACTATCCTGGAATGCAGCCGCCGGTTAAGAAGTCATATAAGTGGGTCTGGATTATCGTTTCAATATTTAGCGTTGCTTTTCTCGTTACTTGTGGGCTATGTGGCTGGGGTTTTTACCAACTATTCGATACAGTCATCAAACAGGAAACTGGAGCAACTGATGTTGTGAATAATTACTTTCATGATGTTCAAAATCAAAGATATACGCGTGCTTACCAGGACTTGCAAATTAGTGGTTTAACACTAGATGACTATATTAAGCGGGCACAGGCCAGTAATACACGAAATGGTTCGCTTCTTTCTTTTGTTGTCGGGCAGCCAACATTTGGCTCTAATTCTAGTACAGGACCTGATTTGTCTCAGTGGAGATATGCGGTGGATGTTACAAGAGCGAAAGCTTCGTATCCTGTGCTGGTGACTGTCGAAAAAAAAGGAGGAAGCTGGAAGATAACGTATATCGATAGGTATTGAGAAAATAGATTTTCATGGTTCCTAAAGGAAAAATCGAGGCCGGAGGATTGCCCTACAGCCTCGCCATTCATGACAAAATAGACTCCAAATAAGAGGAGATCAGCATTTTTCTATACATATAGAAAAAGATAAGAGTATTGTCTAGCTTCTAGAAAAGAGAGATCTGCTAGCCTACAGCAATACTGGACTGCATGCTTATCATTGGTACTTCGCTACCTACGCAGGCGCGAAGATCCTCGCGATAGAATCGCCATGTGCTGCCTACTTTATGGCCAGTAAGTTGTCCAGACCACATAAGGCGATAGAGGGTAGAGCGGCTTACCCGCAGGTAGCTCATAGCCTCTTTGAACGTTAGAAGGACATCATCCTGGATCACTTGCATAACCATCTTTATTCTCTCCTTGATATACTAATTCGACGCACTTAACTGAAAAATGAGTGCTGAATATTTTGTATCAGATGATACAAATGATTGTCTCATTGCATGTTATAGTAACCAATGTTGATACGCTTTTGAATTGAGGATTAGTTGTGATTTGGTTAAGTTTAGCAGTTTCCTGGTGAGATAATCATTACCAGCTATGATCTAGCAAGCCATCGAGCGCTTTGGCTTCACATGCTACAGGAAAAATTGTCATGCCGGTTGTTGAACGCAAGCGGTCAATAGCCTGGATGTCGGTAGGATAAGCCATTGCTACAGTAAGGCGATGATGATCACGACCGACGGGTGCGCAACGTAGTTCACACGCCAGAGTGTATGGAATGAGATGCTTTAATCGAGATGGTAGTCGCGCTGGTAATTGCATGAATGGGATGCCGTTATTGCGAGCAGCGACGAGAGAATCATTCTCTTCATCTTGATTACGATTATACAGATTTACCTCTACTAAATCGATCGACCTGGTACTATGCAATTGTGTAATTATGGCCGGGCGCAGTATTATTCTAGCTGCTATAAATCCAGTCTGGTAAAGTAGATCTTCTAGTGAAGCTCCTGGTGTGGAGTAAGATCCAATACCCAGAGTAATATCAGTTTCACGTTTTAACGGTGGAATTACTGTCTCTGGTTGGAGAAGATTGATACTATCATATACTCTTTCAAGCAAGGTTTGCGACCCTGCTTGATCAACGTCCAGTAAAATTATAGCAATGCAAGCGCCTGTATGTACTAGAATGTGATCATTGCTCCTGATAGTGCGGCGCACATTTATCAGGATCTGTTCCAGGAGACTGGCTGGAGCGTGATAACGATGCCGTTTATGTAAAATAGCTGATTTCGGCGCGATATGAATATTTTCAAGCTGTGAGATGTGCAATAGCAAAACGCTTAGAGGTGTGGAACGTGGGAAGTAGTTCTTGATCTGGGTACGCAAAGAACTATTCATTTCAAATGTTGCCGGGGTCACTTCTGTCAACTGCTCGGGATTTTCTGCATGATCCTCCCAGGTTGCTTTATGTCGTCTAGAAAGTGGCAGGCAAGTGCAGAGATCGGT
>JBKPBA010000463.1:0-9721 GCA_046726675.1 Chloroflexota bacterium | reverse complement strand
GCCCAGGACCTAGCAGCCACCACCGCATACGATCAATAGGATTAAGTGAAACAGTTGTATGAGGATTCTTGCGCTTACTTCGACTGGAAATCAGTCGAGCATGTGGCGATTGGGATGCCTCACCTGCCGTCCACGAGGTTGCGTCGATTTCTCTAGGTGACAGAATATTAATATTAGTTTCGTCAGGTCTATTAAAGATGGTTACATCATGTTGAGAATTTATAGGGACCAGCGCGCTGGAGGATTTGATCGAGTGGTCTACGTTTAGCGGGGGAACTGTAGTAATCTCATCGATGCGAGACAAACGACGGGTCGTTTTGCCTCGAGATTCAAGTTCGGGTTGCGTTGGCGCTTCAGATATCAATAATGAAAGAGTTGGCAAACTACTTGAGGCTTGAAAGCTAGATGTTTCATATTCCCAAACAGTTGAGTTTTTCTGTACATCTATATGCGTCGAAGATTGATATGCTGCGTATGGAGCACCTTTATGATCCGCTCTTCGTTGTTTTTCTATTCCAGAGGTCACATGTTTCTGGTTCCTATGCGGCTTCACAATCGAACCAAGGGCAGCGTTGGAAGGCTGTGCAGAAGCGCGAGATGGAATAGGAGTAATAGGATTTGGATGTCTTCGCGGCTGTGGCAACTCACGAGCATATCTCCATCCTATTTCTTGTGGAGCCTGACGGGACTGTCTCCGTGAAGAAGAAAGAGGAAACCCGTAGACAGCAGGATCAATCCAAACGGACGTACCTGTTGGAGATTTCGTCGAGAAACCACAGGAGAAGCAGGTGGTTGATCCATTTTTTAATGGCTCACTACAGAGAGGGCATCGTTCGGAATAAGCAATCTCCTCAGTCAACCAAATATCTGCCTGCATAAGTTGTTTCTTTCACTACAGTTCCCTGATACTGATCCGACACTTGAGCGACAGCCGGTAAGTTTTTGCCAGCAGCCTTAATACATTCCCGCACACGTCTAATTTCAATAAACGGGATTTCAGGGGTTTTTCGGAGGTAGTACATATTACCCCTTTTCTTGACGTATAAATTCTGCCTCATCTACACTTGATCTATGGGGGAAAGACAATTCCATGCAACCGCGATGGCTCCTATATGCGTTTTCATCTGTAAAACGCATTGATAGGGAATTTTGTAATGAAGTACGGTGCGAGACTTGCAAGCAGCGTCTGCCTTGCCACAAGTGTAGTGTTTTGTCTTACTGTTTTGTTCTATTCAACGACACTATTTGTTGCACCAGCACATGCGGCACGAGAAACTATTACCGGGAGCGTAACTAGCAGTCCTTCTTCTGGTCCAGTGGGAGCCACAATCTCAATAAGCGGCTCTCGTTGGCCCGAACCTGATGGTGAGCAGGTAACCTTTGGTTATATGATTGCAACCTACTGCTTGATTGTTCCAGGCTCTCAGACAAGTACATTCAAAAGTGGCTCATATAGTGGTTGGTTACGTCTGCCAAGTAGTACACCACTGGGCTCATATTCAATATGTGCCACTTTTGGCAGCAGAACAGCCATCGCGAATACTTACACCGTGCTATCAGAATCGTCACCACAGATTACCATTTCTCCTTCTAAACTGACAGCGGTACAACAGGCAATGATCACAGGATCAAATTATTTTCCGGCAGGCACGACAGTTAACTTGTTCTGGGAGACTACAAATGGCAGTGTTATATTCACTATTACACCAGCAGTTTCGAACAGTAATGGCTATATTTCAAGAACATTTATAGTACCTACTACTACAATTGCAAGTGGCTCATACAAGATTGTGGCTAGCGTTGGAGAAGGTCAAAAGCCAACACTTAGTACATCTGTAACTTTCTCCTATAACGCTCCAACTCCTACTCCTATATCTTCGCCAACTCCCCCCTCTCCAGTATCCGACCCAACACCAACGCAACATGTATCGCCTACAGCAGTTACAACTGCGGTTGCTACACCCATCTTGACACCGACTATGGGTGCCACTGCGCAAGTAGGTTTACAAAATACAAATACAGGTCAAACACCATCTTCGAGCACTACAGGCAACACAACTACTACAAACCAGCCAACCAGAATTGTATTTATAGGCAGCGTAATAGGCTTGCTAGGCTTTCTAACAACTATCCTGATAATTGTGTTATTTATCAGGCGCAAAAAAGCACATTCAATAAGCATGCCGGACATAGTCGGATCTACACTAAGCAGCTCTATGACCTGGCAAAACAATCAGGCCGGCAGTTCAGTTCAAGGCAGTATGCCATACTCAATAAATAACGGCTCAATGACTCTTACACCACCATGGCCAGTGGCATCAACACCTCCATCTCCACAACAATTGCAAATTTCGCCTTATGCACATTTGCTGCAACAGTCTGATGGAGGAAGCGCAGGTCTCATTAATGATTTTACTAAAATGACTCCAAATGATCCAAATTTAGAGTCAATTAAAAAACAGGTACAAATGGGGTTATTCGCTACACCAGGACAGCGCAGGGATGATTGAAAAGTCAGGAAAATATTATGAGCAGCAAACAGGCAATTCAAGAAATTAACACAGAAGAAGAACAACTTCGCCAGGAGCGGCGCGCAGCGCGCATGAAACGCCGCAAGCACCACCAACGCGCTCGCTCAATCTTATGGGGAACAATAGGCAGCAGTATACTACTTCTAGTTATAATGGGATTTACTTTCTTGCACATCCAGACAGACCCTATCAATAACACAACCTACCCACCCATAAACGGTATACCCTGTGATACAGCTCAGAACGCTTATCACATTCACATACATCTTACAATCTACATAAATGGCAAGTTCGTAACCATTCCAAAGAATATAGGTATCGCTTCCGACAGTAGCTGCTTCTACTGGATACACACTCATACAAGTGATGGTATCATCCACATCGAAGCGCCTCAGAAACAATCTAACCTGGCCTTAGACGACTTTCTAACCATCTGGCACGATGGTTTTGCCAAACTGAACTTTCCACCAGAGTTAAATCAATCGACGGGCTGGAAAATCTTTGTGAACGGGCAGCCATTTACGGGCACCGTTACCGCACCCATTAATACAGAAGTAACACTGTCATCACACGACATCGTGACACTGGAATACGGCACGCCCAATCCCAAACCCGATGCTGCTTCAACCTACCAATTTCCAGCGAATTTGAAGCAGTGATAATCTATCAAGGTCTTTTTTTCAATGCTTGTCTGCTGTTTAAAGCTTAGTCGCAAAAAAGCTTGACGTACCATTTGCGGTTTGGTATTATGTGCTTGGGTTGCTGCGGTTAAGGCTTGTAGTATGATGCTTATTCATTTTTAGGAAAAAATGTTTAACTCCACCGGTCAGCCCACGTAGCCTTTAAACGGAGAGGTCGCATAGTGGCCTAGTGCGGCGGTTTGCTAAACCGCTGAGGTGGAAACGCCTCCGAGAGTTCGAATCTCTCCCTCTCCGCCATCAGAATTCACTGATGTGAATACTGATTGATCTTGTTAGGGGAGTAGCTCAACTGGCAGAGCAGCCGTCTCCAAAGTATGTGCGCCCTCGCGGCGCGTTTGTTCTTACTGTGTCAGTGCAGTATCACTGAGGCGAAAGTGATTAAAGCGCGAGTCTGACCTGATCCCGAAAGGGTAAAGGGACAACAGCATGGCTCGAAAAGTCTGGTTATCCCTGCTTAAACAGGAAAGGTATCCAGGCAGCTAGGCCGGGTATGGTGAAAGCTGAATTGCCTGAATCCCAGTCGTGACTCACTTATTCAGGATTGTCAATCGCGTTTTGGAGGATTGGCAAACGTTTCTTCTGAGAGAAACGACGAAAAGGGCACCTACACTCGGACCAGAACAGACGCGTAACCAGGGGATCGCCTAAACATTGAGAGATGCATGGCGACGGAGTATCCATAGTACTCAAACGCCTGAAGTAATGTTCAGGACACGGGGAAGGGATACAGGAAGCTGATCTTTACAAGAGGCTTCTGGAGAGCCGGATGCATTGAAAAGTGCAAGTCCGGTTCGGTTCACGGCAGGTTGCGGGTTCGATTCCTGTCTCCCCTGCTAAAACTCCTGAACTTTAGCTGTTCAGGAGTTTTTATTTTGTCCTAAAACTTTCTTGCTGATAAAGATACACATTAGGAGCATGCTCATGGCAAACCACCCAACAGCAGATCTTGCTCGTTTCTGCGCTCTATTGCAAAAGGAAGATCTACCCACAACTGTATGTGAACGTGTACGCTACCTGCTGCTCGATCATCTCGCCGTCACTATACGTGGCTCTACTCTCCCATCAAGCCTGGCATGCTACCAGATGCTGGAGCAAATGGCTATAGGAAACACTGGAACTGCTACTATTTTTGGCAAGAAAGAAAGAGCGGAGGCAGCTTGGGTCGCACTAGCAAATGGTATTGCATCGCATGGATTGGAGATGGATGACGTTGAAAATCGCTCTTCACTACATCCCGGCGTAGTTGTATTCCCTGCCGCTCTTGCGCTCGCAGAGCAGCTTGGCTCATCGCCGGCTGATTTCTACTCAGCAGTAGTAGCAGGATACGAGGTAACGCTGCGTGTAGGAGCCGCGCTTAATCCCGCTTCAGCCTATGATCGTGGTTTCCATCCTACCGCTGTTTGCGGAACTTTGGGGGCTGCAGCAGCCAGCGCACGACTATTACGATTGTCACCTGAGCAAACGAATATGGCTTTAGGGATCGCAGGCAGTATGGCGGCAGGATCAATGGCATATCTAAACGATGGAGCATGGACTAAGCGACTTCATCCTGGTTGGGCATGTCATGCTGGGATTATGGCAGCACGCCTGGCAGCAGCAGGCTTTATAGGTCCAGCAAGTATTCTTGAAAGTTCTTATGGCTTTCTGCAGGCTTATTCATCAGCAAGCGACATATCCAAACTAGAACGCCAGGAAAAAGATGAATTCGCGATTATGCAGGTATCCATCAAGCCCTATGCTTGCTGCCGCTATATGCATGGTCCTATTGACTGCCTTTTCGAAATTATGCATACCCATCATCCCAACCCTGATCAAATTGAGTTGGTGCGTTGTGGAGTTCTGACAGGGGGACGCGGTTTAATCGCTGATCCCATTGGACAGAAGAAGCATCCAAAAAATGTAGTTGAAGCGCAGTTCAGTATGCCTTTTGGGGCAGCAATCGCGCTACTTACAGGTACAGCAGGATTGTCGGTATTTACAAATGAGCAGCTACGTGATTCCAGGATCCATGAACTAATGCAGCGAGTTGAGTGCTATTCCTCACCAGAGCTTGATGAGTATTACCCCGCGGAGTGGCGTGCAAGCGCCAGTGTAAGAATGATCGATGGGAGAGAGTTCAGTGCGAATGTGAGGTATGCACTCGGTGATCCGCACAATCCCCTAAGTTGGGAGCAGCTTGAGGCACGTTTTCACGAGCTGGTAGCTCCAGTGATTGTAGAGGTAAGAAAAAGAGAGGAGCTAATCGAGAGGGTGAGAGATTTAGATAATTTGGAGAAGATTGTCTGGTAACCAAACAACAAAATTCACCATCCATTGTAGTGGATGGTGAATTTTGTTGAATCTATATGTATTATGCGGCCACAGCCACTTCCTGTGCCTCAACAGCAACGGTACCATCACGCAACACCAGGTGAGCAACTTGACCAGGCGCAACAACACCATTTAGCAAGGCATCAGCCAGCGTATCATCGACGTAGGTCTGAATCGTGCGGCGCAGCGGACGAGCGCCATACTCTTCATCGAACCCCTCGCGTAACAACAGATCCCGTACCTCATCGCTAATCACAAGCTCAATCTTCTGTTCACTCAGACGTGAGCGAACCTGATCCAGCAGCAGATCAACAATTTTGTAGAGTTCTGGCCTACCCAGAGCATGGAAGACCACAATCTGGTCGATACGGTTGATGAACTCAGGGCGGAACATACGCTTCAGTCCCTCCATTGCCTTTGAACGGATGACCTCTTGATGCTCATCACGGGAGTCCTCATTTTTTGTCGGCAAGAAGCCAATACGCACTGCTCGCTTCATATCAGCGCTGCCAGCATTACTGGTCATAATCACCACAGTGTTCTTAAAGTCTACCGTGCGACCCTGACCATCAGTGAGCCGGCCATCGTCCATGATCTGTAACAGAGCATTGAAGACTTCTGGGTGAGCTTTCTCGACTTCGTCCAGGAGGATTACGCAATAGGGGCGACGGCGCACTTGCTCGGTCAACTGACCTCCTTCGTCATATCCAACATAACCCGGAGGGCTACCAAACAAACGAGAGACCGTATGAGGCTCCATGTATTCAGACATATCCAGGCGAATGAGATTTTCTTCACCGCCAAAGAGCTCGGCAGCGAGCGCCTTCGCCAATTCCGTCTTTCCGACCCCTGTCGGGCCAAGGAAGAGGAACGAACCAATCGGGCGCTTGGGATCCTTTAGTCCTGCTCGCGAACGACGGATAGCACGTGCAACAGCGCTTATAGCCTCGTCTTGACCGATAACGCGTTTGCGTAAGTCATCTTCAAGGCTCAGCAGATTCTGTCGCTCACTCTCTAACATCTGGCTGACAGGCACCCCTGTCCAGTTCTCAACAATTTGCGCAATCAACTCAGGGGTGACTAGCAGGGTCATTGAACTACCCGACTCTGCACGCGCTTTTTCCAGCTTGCCCTGTGTCACCAGCTCTTGCTGGCGTAACTTTGCGGCCCGCTCATAATCCTCAGCATTAGCAGCAGCTTCCTTCTTGGTCTGGATATCTGCAAGTTCCTTCTCCAGGTCAGAAATGAGGACCGGGCTTATAATACCTTTTTCAGTTGCCTCTAAGCGCAAAGCCGATGCAGACTCGTCCATCACATCGATGGCTTTATCTGGCAGGAAACGATCGTTAATATAGCGATCAGAGAGTTTAACGGCGGCTTCTATAGCCTCATCGGTAATGCTAACGCCATGGTGCAGCTCGTAGTTTGGGCGCACTATGCGCAACATCTCGATCGCTTCTTCTGCTGACGGTTCATCAACCAACACAGGCTGGAAGCGACGCTCCAACGCAGCATCCTTCTCGATATGTTTGCGATACTCGTCCAATGTAGTCGCACCAATGCAGCGCAACTCTCCACGGGCCAATGCAGGTTTGAGCATATCAGCAGCTCCAACAGCGCCTTCCGCAGCTCCTGCTCCTACAACCGTGTGCAATTCGTCAATAAACACAATCACATCATCGGATTGCCGCAGTTCCTCAAGAATTGACTTGATACGCTGTTCAAACTGCCCACGGAACATCGCTCCAGCAACCATGCCACCGATGTTCAGGGAGACAATGCGTTTACCACGTAAAGTAGCAGGAACATCGCCTTCGTGAATACGACGCGCTAAATTCTCGACAATTGCAGTCTTACCTACACCTGGCTCGCCGATGAGAACAGGGTTATTTTTTTGACGACGGCCCAGTACAGTGATCAACCTTCGAAGTTCTCGTTGACGACCTGCCGCCGGATCTAGTCTACCTTCTTCAACCTCGCGGGTCAGATCACGTCCATACTGATCCAAGGTAGGTGTTTTACTATTATTTGTACGCTTTTCAGCGGTAGCGGTATTAACCCCACCGGCGGTGGAGGGAGCATTCCCGTTTTTTGAAACGAAACCAAAAGGAGCGCCCTCAGGGATACCCTCGCCATCAAAACCGCCCATTTGGCCCATAGCTGCGCTCATCAACTCATCAACACACGACTGACACAGGTAATGCTGTTCACGCCGACCATCGACGATCTGGTCTATACGCACGCGGGCAGGATTCTTTTCACAACGTTCACACTTCATGTAATTGCATGCTCCTAACTATATGGAAGTACGATGATGAACTATTACACTTTTCAGGGGATAACAGGATAGGTCTACACTTGGTGGCACAACATCCAGCTATTCCTTGCTTTTTTTTACAGTAAATGTTCATTCTCGTGTCTTTTTAGCAGTCTCAACACTTGATTGCCAGATTATAGCATACAGAAACTTGTTTGTCTAGCACTCACACGCAGAGATTGCTAATTCACTGGTAATAACACGCCAGGCACAGGAGATATTCCCTCTTTTAGAGAGAATTCTGAGCTCTTGTATTTACAGCCATGTTATAATGACTGTGCTTGAGGAGGAACCTGAACGAAACTTTTGCATCAATAGACCCACACTCAATCAGTTACTACATCGTGACCAGATTTAGGCCTACTCTACAAGCACATGCTTGTGCAGAGAAACAAAGTCAAAAGTAGTTTTTACTTAAAAAGGAGACGGACATGCCTTACAATAACGGCACAGGCACAGTGAATACTGGTGCTTTGACAGGGATTATCCTTTCCTCGGTCGTTTTCAGTCTGGTAGCTATCATTTTTGCCGTTGTCATTTACTGGAGGATTTTCTCCAAAGCAGGTTATAGCGGTGCCCTGGGACTATTAATGCTGGTCCCCATCGCTAATATCGTCATGTTGTGTATACTCGCCTTTGCTGAATGGCCCATCTACAAAGAACTGAGCTATCTTAGGCAGCAGGCGACGAGAGGCCCACAATATCCACCATCTCCGCAGCAGTTCCCATCTTCTCCACAATACCCGCAATATGGTCAGCCACAATATGGTCAACCTCAACCGGGTCAGCCGCCTCAACCACCACAATACCCGCAAAGTAATCCATAAAGGCGGTAAAGTAATCTATAAATACGGTTAAGAATCAGGCAAGGACTTAGAGCATATCAGGAGAAGAAGCTAATGGATTTTGCCTACTCAGAAAAAGTCAATGAATTCCATAGACAGCTTAACGACTTTATGGATCGCTATATTTATCCTAATGAGCAGACATACCATGACCAGATAAACGCTTCGGGCAATCCGCATCACCATACGGAAATAATCGACGAATTGAAGATCAAGGCAAGAGCGCAAGGACTATGGAATCTCTTTTTGCCCGATGACGACTATGGCGCAGGTTTGACGAACCTGGAATATGCCCCACTTGCCGAAATCATGGGCCGAGTCAGTTGGTCATCAGAAGTATTCAACTGTTCTGCGCCTGGCACGGGGAATATGGAAATTCTGGCGCAGTTCGGCATATCTGAGCAAAAGAAAGAGTGGCTAATTCCCCTGCTCAATGGTGAGATTCGCTCCGCTTTCGCCATGACCGAACCGGATGTAGCCAGTTCCGACGCTACTAACATCCAACTCACAATTAAACGCGATGGTGACGAGTATGTGCTCAATGGCCGCAAATGGTGGATTTCTGGAGCAGCCCGTGAACGCTGTAAAATTTTCATCGTAATGGGCAAGACCGAACCAGATTCTCCAGATAGGTATCGACAGCAGAGCATGGTTCTTGTCCCTAAAAACACGCCTGGAGTGATTATTGAGCGTAGCCTTCCAGTCATGGGATACCTTGATAACGAAAGCCATTGCGAGATACTTTTCGAAAATGTTAGAGTCCCTGTTAGCAATTTGTTGGGAGAAGAAGGCACCGGTTTTGCGATTGCTCAGGCGCGCCTTGGCCCGGGACGCATACATCATTGCATGCGCTCAATTGGGGCTGCACAGCGAGCATTAGAGCTGATGTGTCAGCGTGCCACATCACGAGTAGCCTTCGGTAAGCCTTTGTCTGAGCAAGGAGTCATACAGGAATGGATCGCCCAATCGTATCTTGAAATAGAACAGGCAAGACTCCTGACATTAAAAGCGGCCTGG
>JBKPBA010000462.1:0-5482 GCA_046726675.1 Chloroflexota bacterium | reverse complement strand
TGATTTAATGCTACCATTACCCACTGCATCATTGGAATTTAAACGGATGGCCAGCCTGATCTGTATTAAGTGGTATAAGAAATTAGTCTATTATACCTATTTTTGTTTGTCATATCCGTCTTAAAGAGTACAGAGCCCTATATCCTCTACATTAAAAACACTTGAGCTTATCGATAGATATAGATATTAACGTTACCTGAGAGGTAATAGCATTTGAATGCAAAGCAAATCTGGCAAACAACAATAGAAAAAGTGCAGTCAAGGGTTTCGCCAGCCGTCTTTACAACCTGGTTCCAGGGTACTGCGGCCATCTCCTTTCAAGACGGCGTCTTTATTGTACGTGTCCCAACGACCTTTGCCAAGGCTCACCTGGAAGGACGTTTTATCGATTTGATTCGCTCACTCTTGTCAGAAGTTACAGCCAGTCCAGTGGAGGTGCGTTTTGTCGTAGCCAGGGAGAATCCCGACCAGATGAGCGACCCTACTGGGGAAGCGCCTCTTTCTTCGCCCAAGCGGGGTTACCGTCTTCCAAAAAGTCGCCTGACACCTCTGCAACGTGAAAAATCCAGGTTAGATGCCACACTGGCATCAACTAGCTCAACTGGATCCGTAACACCTCATTTTGCTGCGCGCCGACGTGTCGAAATCAATGAATCTGCAATAGGAGAATACGATCACTATGCTGATAAGAGAAAGCCATCCAATGTTACCAGGAATGTGCAGCCAGGACTGCTGCCACTTGGTGGAGAGGGTTTATTAAATCCTCGCTACACCTTCAGCACATTCATCATGGGTAAATCAAATCAGTTAGCCCATGCTGCTTCCCTTGCTGTTGCAGAAAATCCCGGCAGCATTTATAATCCGCTCTTTTTTTACGGTGGTGTCGGTCTTGGCAAAACCCATTTGCTGCATGCTATAGGGCATGTTGGTGAATCTGCTGGACTGAATGTCTTGTATGTAACATCTGAAAAGTTTACGAACGAAATAATTAACGCAATTCGTTTTCAGCAAACTGAAGAATTCCGTGGGAAGTACCGGCAGATAGATATTCTGCTCATTGATGATATACAGTTTATTGCTGGAAAAGAGTCCACCGAAGAAGAATTCTTTCATACTTTTAATACATTGCATGACGCCAATAAACAGATTGTTGTCTCGAGTGATCGACCTCCAAAGGCGATTCATAGTCTACAGGATCGTCTGAGATCACGTTTTGAGTGGGGCCTTCTAGCTGATATTCAGCCGCCTGAGTATGAGCACCGTCTGGCTATTCTGCGTTCCAAAGCCGAGTCCTTACGCTTTGCAGTTCCAGCTTCGGTTATCGAATTTGTAGCTCGTCCTGAATGCAGTAGTGTGCGAGAGCTTGAAGGCGCTCTAAACCGTGTGATTGCCTATGCCACGTTACACGATGCTGCACTTTCGGTGAGTCTGGCTGCCCAGGCGCTTGAACATATTTATAGCGAGAGCAAAATTCCCTCAAATCTGACGCCGACTGAGGTTTTGGAGGGCGTTTGCCGCTATTATAATGTTGATATAGAACAAATTCGTGGTAAACGTCGCGATCGAGAAATTGTTTGGCCTCGCCAGGTCGCTATGTATTTGATGCGCCAGGAAACCTCAGCTTCTCTGCTCCAAATAGGCCTGGAACTCGGTGGGCGTGATCATACAACAATCATGCACGGTTGGGAAAAAATTCAGGGGCAAGTTGCAAACAATGACCACGTCCGCCGCGAAATTGCCGCTGTACTGGAATCGCTGCAGAGTAAGGAATAACTGATCATCAACGTTCGACAATGGGTCGTTGTGCCTCCTGCAGGTGGTGTGCCATTTCCTGGTGATAATCACCACTTGCGCTGCTTGGGTCGGTATGTATAACAACCTCCGAAACACCTTTGATATCATGGAAAAGGCGGTGGCGCACTTCTTCAGCAATAGCGTGAGCCTTTGATAATGTTAGTTCTGCATCCACTTCTATGTTCAGAACAACATGCAAGGTATGCCCCACCCAGCGAGCTCGCACATCTGTTACTGCTTCCACTCCTGGGTTTGCTTGTGCGGCTGTGATTATTGATGGAATAATGTGTGGATCAACCGCATCGAGGAGGCGTTGCAGAACGCTGCGTGAGGTAGAATACACTACAGTGACGATTACTAGAGTGATTACGATGCCAGCGATGGGGTCAGCCTTTGGAAATCCAAGTTTTACTCCAACAAGGCCGACAAATGCCGCCAGGGAGGTAAGTCCATCAATGCGTGAATGATGTCCATCAGCAATAAGTGAAACGCTATTGATTCGCTTGCCCACTGATATTTTGTATTGCGCCAGTAGCTCATTGCCAGCAACACCGATTAATGCCGCTACCATACTCAAATAGATCTGTGTAGGGATATTACCGCTTGTTAACTTCTGCATTGACTCCACAGCGCTAGCGGTGGCACTCGCAATGATTACCAGCACGATAAAAATACCTGCCAGATCCTCAGCACGGTAGTAGCCATAGGTATAACGTTGATTTGCGGCTCGATTGGAGATAACGAAGGCTATCCAGAGAGCGATGGTAGTAAAAACATCTCCAAAGTTGTGTAAAGCATCAGCGAATAGCCCGGCACTTCCACCAATCCATGCAATGGCAAATTGAATTGCTGAAACGAGGAACATACCCGCCGTTGATATTTGTATAGCGCGTAGCCCTGCACGGTTACCATAAAGGTCTGCATCTACTTTACCATGCTCGTGTCCATGACCATGTTCATCATGATCGGGTTCCCCGTGACCATGGTCGTGATTGTGTTCCTTATGGTCATGAGTGCTCGTTCCGTGCTCATGCGGACTTTCACTTTGATGCTCACGCAAAGCCTTCCTCCCATGATTGTGTTACTATATTAATCAATAGTGTGTTTAAGGTGGATGCTAATGTTCTTGTGATAAATGCAACAATTCACTGGCTTATACGTCTAATTATTAATACGATACCTGTTTTCGTTAAAAATTACCAGTATGGACAGATTATGCTTTTTCACTTTTTCATCTAGATATTGGGAAATCCAGCGGGAGGAGCCGATAAATCGGCGGTGGGCACGATAAATAGGCCCCTACGGATGATGTTGTGAAAAGTCATTATCTCGCCCTCTCATTTGCTGATGGATTCATTTACTGACTATTATGAAGTGCTTGGCGTTGATTCACATGCGTCTGCCAGCACGATCAAAGCTGCCTTTAAGAAGCTCGCACTGAAATACCATCCCGATGTTTACAAGGGATCGGATGCTCAGGAGCGAATGCGTGACTTGCTGATCGCCTACCAAACCTTGAGCGATCCTGTCTCACGCAGAAATTATGATGTGCAGCGTGCCGAACATTTACTGGATACTCCTGGCATGGCGCAGGATGAGCGGCAACGTGCACGAGCTGTAGGAGGGTCTCGCTCAGGTCCACCAAATGCAGGTATGCCTACAAGAGTTACGCGACGAGATGACCGGCGTGCTTACGCTTTCCCTGATTTGAATGCCTCTCCCCTGACACAAATCAAGTTAAACCTCGGTGAGGTTAGCTATCAGCTTTGGCCAGATGATATTTTTAGCTTGAAAAACGAGGGCATACTGCGCGGAATTGCAAACCAATCAAATGGCGGGCTAGCAAACACTTCAGCTCAGCATCCAGAAAACTATTGTCATCGCTGCCACCACCGGTGGCTAGCAGCTTCGTCCTCAGCAAAATCTCGCATTATCTGTCCTTCGTGTAAAGCTAGCGATTGGGCAGAATACATGCTCTTACGCTGTGTTCATTGTCATGCCATCTTCGAAAGTGAGGAGATTCGCGATAAGATCCTTGGTGGGGGCCAACTTTATAATCCTTACGAACTCTTTCCTCTTTGCCCAAATTGCAGACGCTCGCAATGGTGCCCTGCTGAGAATGCTCGCATCGACGCCCTACGCGCTGCCACCGCCCGTCGAAGAGCGATTTTGTGGATGAGTGTATTTGTGATTGCAGTGCTAGTTATTGGTATTATGGCTGTGATGATATTGAGGTTGGGAAGCTAGAGCATCATTTTTCGCTCAATATGGTATGATGACATAAGTCAGTAGTGTACAAATAACGATTTACCTTTCATATCAAATTCGATTATATAGCTATCCTGAAAGTCTGTAACCCAAAAGCTCAGACCTTCATCGTTTTAATAGCGTTTAATCAGAGTTGATATCATCCTGTATACACGTTTGATTCGCCTTCAAACTGACGGTGATTAAAAAGGTGGGCAACACATGAGTACACGCGTGGTCAGGCACATCGTTTACTCAAATACTATTCCACTGTACGCTGTGATTGCGGCCTCACTTATTTCTCTTATCTTGCTTGTTATCCATATAATTGGAATGGATCTATGGAAAGTGGCACTGCTCATTCTCCTTGCCTGGTTGCCTATCTTTGTCTTCAAAACCAGAGAGATTTACCGGCAATATCACTGGCTTGCTTTCTTCTTCGTCCTCTTGATTGCTCAGAGCGTGCATTTTACAGAACACATTGCACAGATGATCCAGATTCACCTGCTCGGTCTAAGTGGTATGCAAGCGCATGGCATTATCGGCATGCTTGACCTGGAATGGGTACACTTCATCTTTGATGCCGGCTGGGTGCCGATTTGTGTTTACATTTTGCTGTTTGTTTTTCGAAAAAGCAATCCATGGCTATGGGTTCTGGCAGTGATCGTCACATGGCACGCGCTTGAACATGTTGCAATTATGTCAGTCTACCTGAGAACCGGTATTGTAGGATCACCCGGCCTTTTAGCGCATGGGGGCATCATCGCCGGAGGCTTACCGCTTATTCGTCCCGATCTGCACTTCCTGTATAATTTGATCGAAGAAACGCTCATCCTGATAGCTTATGCGTATCAACTGAAACATCTTTCTGGCTCTTCTAAAGAATTCAAACAGAGTGTCACAGCCACTTCACACATCTACAGACGAGAGTTTCCCGGCCAACCAGGTGCGTAGTGCTTGTGCGAACTCTGGTAAAATAGGACCAGTGATACCGGGTTCTGTTGCTGGGTCTTGCACAAATTTCAAATTGTGGCTGACGTTCGGCACGATGACGATCATCAGATCGTCAGGGGTCCGGCTTTTCAGCGCGGCATCGAGCAAGGGCGTGTCTTCGTTGGCAAACAACTGGATGTCTTTTGCTCCTTATGCTCGTTATCCTCTGTTCCTCCTCATTTGGCAGAAACCCTGATCATGATGGAAAAAAGTGGGCACCCGCGATGGGTATCCACTTTTTGCTGCTTTAACAGTTTGTATTACTGACCGTTGTTGTTACTAACGTCAAGTGCTGAGCCCGAGGTTCCGTTGAACAGTACCTTTACTTTCACAGAGGTACCGCTCGCGATAGACTGAGCATTACCGCTAAAGTCTTTCAGCTCAGCAGTGGGGGCAATTGCGAAACTGAAGCTCCTGTTGCCAACCGTGAGGTGGATCACACGATCAG
>JBKPBA010000461.1:0-6277 GCA_046726675.1 Chloroflexota bacterium | reverse complement strand
TGATAATGCTTCGAGGAGGAATTGCGAGGTAAATGCAAATATTATCACCGCATCCTATGCAATAGGCGAGCAAAACGCAATCCAAATGGAGGATGAGATCTTGATGAGCTTGAACAAGTTCACCGTGATGGCATCTTGAGCATGAACAAAGTTGAATATAGTTGTATCGCATTATGTAATAGATCATTAATGAATCGACTTGGATGTTTTATGAATCTCTGTTTCACAGGCGACCTGCAACCAAGTCTTCTTGTAAGATGAAAAGGAGAGGCACATAAACACTTCCGAACACTTCATGCGTCTCCCTTTTATGCAAATTAGGAATGACTTTATTTTCCGTCTATAACTGGATGAACTTGAACACCAAAAGCAAGTTCACCTTGTCACTGCCGTTGCCACCAAGTGGTTCTAACAAAAGAGGAACGTCGCTAACGTGGGAGGTTTCCAGAGCCAATATCCACTGTGGCGCGTTCGTCTCGGTGGTCGTGCGAGTAGCCATAGGTGATTACGATGAGTGCCGCCTCCGGTATTTTCAACTCTTCTTCCTCTGATAGCTCCTTGGCACTGAGAGACGCGCTGGCATACTTGCTCCCTTACTGAGAACAATCTCGTATTTACATGCACCTGCTCAGCCTTAATCCCAAAGATCTTCTGTGCTCGGCTCGCAATGCCAGCAAATAGTTTGGTGATATTGTAGGTGTGCAATCTATACTGACTGCGCGTCGGACAGTCGACACTCTCGCATCTCGTCTGGCATCCAGGTCCGAGCAAGTGCTCGACGGGTTTGTTAGCAACGAACTGCGACACCAAATCCACATGCCGATTACTGAATCCCAATCCCCTTGAGTACCAAAGCGACTATTACCGTTCCCACACTGACTTGTAGATGATTGTTGGGATTTTAGGCATCTACCAGGCAACAAGTCCGATTTCTTAGCAGATGCTCGCTATAATCCTTAAGTAATCCAGGTGCTCATTGATCCCTTTTCTGTTGTAGCCATCAGGAGTCCTCAGTTGTGGTGGATCTTACACTACAATTATTCGCAAAAACTATCAATCCAAGTGCAGAATGTGGATTTTATGCCTCTTTTTTCATTAAACATATATCAGACTTTGTTTATGTAACAATGCTCCATCGCCGAACGAGAAGTTTACTTGTCACCGAATTCGGTGACAAATTATCTTGAAAAATACCTCAAGTGATTCATGCAAATGCGAATTTTCATGTATTAAATGATAATAAATGTAGAACAAACATCTTCATCAACATAATTCATATAACCTTTTGGTTATTTGTCACCGAATTCGGTGACAAATAATTTGAAAGATAAATGCGTTCTTTCACCTAACTAGAGAGCAGTTTTTGAATATGCTATGTAAACATAGCGTATGTGCTCCTTACAGGAAAAGTTTTTGCAGTAGGAGGCAAACACATGGCTAAACGTAAGAGAAAGTTAGACGAAACAATCATCGAAAGGCGCATCAAGGATGGGCGTGGCCAAGGGAAAGGCAAGGATTATAAACCTTGGCTTACAGTTCAGGACGTCCCATCAATCGGTCTTGCTTCTCGAATTCTGGGTTGGACTACAGGAAGAGTGCATCATCTCTTTAGCTTACTCGAACTGAAAGATTTTTACACCAAGGATTGGGCTAAGCACATTGTCGATATTCGGGAACAATTTCCATTATTACCTCTCGAGGAGACTCTCGCTATCGCCCAGAGGTGCGGTATTCGCTATCCTACCGTACCAGGCACGAAGCAACCCATTGTTCTCACGACCGATTTTGTCGTCACTATTGCTAATGGTCTGGAGCGTATTGAACAAGCACGAGCGATCAAATACTCAGTTGATTTGTCGTCACAACGTACGTTGGAGAAACTCGAACTTGAGAGAAGATACTGGCAAGCAAGAAATATTGATTGGGGCATTGTCACCGAGCGTGACGTCTCACATGTGCTGGCAAAAAATGTGGAAATCCTCCATAACCACAGAAATATCACTCATCGTTTGTCCCTTACGCAAGATGAAATCCATGATGTTGCTGTGGTTCTGACATCCGAAGTTATGCGCGGCACTGACTCGTTAAGACACATTGCAATTGCGTGTGACAAGCGGCTGGGGCTTGAACTCGGATCGTGCTTAACTCTTGCTTATCATTTGCTAGCAACAAGGCAGTGGGAGATCGACATGCACATACCGATCCAACCTGGAAAACCACTGACGATCCTGAGGACAACAGTAGAGCAGCCAATCCGAAGGAAGGAGGACGCATCATGAACCTAGCTGTCAATATCCTCATTGAATGGCTCAGAGAGGATGCAGATCCTTTGATTGAACGCGTACTGTGGATAGATCAATTTGGCAAAAATGCCGTAACAATCGACATCAGTCTCAAGAATACCAAAGCCCTACCGAGGTTGCGAACACGCGAGGAAATTGAACTGGTACATGCATCAGGGGGCATTCGGACCTTAGACGCCGATCCTTTCGCAAAGCTACAGCAGCGTTCCGAAGCGAAGATTCCAGAAGATCAACGTAAAGATAGAGACGCAGCTTGGAATGTCATTGAACCTTTAGTTCATGATATGGAGACCGGTCAACTCGACAAGGAAGGCAAAATCTTCGATCCAAAAATACGCGGACCTCTCGTCGCAGCTTGTGGAAAGAAAAAGAGGATCGTATACAAGTACTTGCGCCGTTTCTGGCAGGGAGGTCAGACGAAAAATGCCCTCCTGCCCTACTTCGCGAATTGTGGCGGCGGGGGAAAAGAGCGGGAAAAATATGCATCAAAGCCGGGTCGACCAAGTTCGCTCGCACGTGTTTCGGAGAAACCTATAGGGGTCGTTATCGACGCCAATGCGCGTGAATATCTCCGCCGCGGGATCAAAACAATCTACCTCAGCGGGAAAGAGAAAACATTACCTGGCGCCTACCACCGGACGATGGAAACCTATTTCAATCGAGGATACGATCTACAAGGGAACATCTTAGTACCCATCTTGCCTCCTGCAGAGGAACTGCCGACTCTCAGGCAGTTCACCCATCAGTACTATACTTACATGCGCGACCTCACGCAACTGCTCAAGTCCCGCGACGGAGAACGTGGATTTGCTCTTCACCATCGGGCAATACTCGGTGATTCGACACACATGGCTTATGGCCCAGGCTTCTTAGTTCAGGGAGATGCCACTATCGCAGATATCTATCTGGTGAGTAAGAGAGACCGCAGCCGTATTATCGGGCGCCCTGTGATCTACGTTATCATCGATGTCTTCTCGCGTTTGATCGTGGGTCTGAGTGTGAGCCTGGAAGGTCCCAGTTGGTTAGGTATGATGCTGGCGCTGGAAAACATGGCCATGGATAAAGTTGCATTTTGTCGAGAGTATGGAGTCGAGATTACTGAAGACGAATGGCCAAGCCATCATCTTCCAGAGGCTATCCTGGGCGACCGGGGAGAGTTGGAGGGATACAATGCCGACAATTTGGTTAATGCCTTCAATATCCGTGTGCATAACACAGCGCCTTATCGCTGTGACTGGAAAGCGATTGTCGAGCAGAATTTCCGCCTGATAAATGACGAGGTTATTCACTGGTCGCCTGGAGCTGTTTACCGTCCGCGCGACCGTGGTCAGAAAGACTACCGGCTCGATGCCTGTCTTGATCTTGATCAATTCAGAAAACTGATGATTCTCTGCGTACTTCGTCACAATAATCACCATCGGATGAAGTGGTACAGGTTGGACGAGTTTGCTATTGCGGATCACGTTGAGAAGTATCCCATCGACCTCTGGCAGTGGGGGATTTGTAACCGAAGTGGTCACCTCCAGATCAGGGACCTGGACATTGTTCGTTCGAACCTCCTTCCCGGTGGGGAAGCATCTGTGACCGAACAGGGAATCTACTTTAAAGGCGTATGGTACACCTGCGAGCGGGCTATCCGCGAACAGTGGTATGTACGTGCGCGACATCAGGGGAGGAAGAAAGAGCCCGTGGTATACGACCCGCGTAAGACGGACCTCATTTATCTTGTGCGCGATCGCGATCAAAAGCCAGAGCCTTGCTTTATGCTCGACCGCGATAAGCCAATCTACGAGGGACTTGACTGGCAGGAAGTAGAGGACTATTTCGAACTGCAGAAACAAGTGGAGGAAGCATCTAGAACGCGCGAGTTGCGATCAGAAGCAGAGTTTCATGCCCAGGCCGATCACATTATGAGAGAAGCAGAGGAAATGACCAAAGAGGCCGTAGAGGGACTAAGCAATAGCGCTCGCCTTAAGAATATCCGTGGGAACAGAAAAGATGACCGTGATGATGAACGCCGGGAGAAAGCGTGGCCATTGGTCCCACAAGAGACAAATGGACAGCAGGAAACGACTGATACAGTAGTCGCGAAGAATCAACCACAACCATCCACCAAAGGGTATATTCCTCCAGATCAACCACTTGATGACATACGGAAGCTACGCGAAGCAAAGCTACTCAATTCACCAAAGGAGCAAACGAATGGACAATAAAAACACCTGGCAGAATCCTCCACTGTTTCGGGGGCGCATCGAAAAGGCATCATACAGAGATCCTTTGATCCCTCACTATCAGGGGAACCCTTTTATTGAGGCCCTTCCTCCCATCTGGTCGAAAGAGGAAGTTATCGACCTTTTGCAGCGTTATCCCGACTATCGGGAAGAACACAGGACATGGAACACAGAACTACGAGTGCATCTGATACGCAGTGTGTTGAAGTTCTTTGCAGTTTTTCCTAGGCATATTGATCTTGAGCAACGTATCTCATGTACGATCCGGACAGGCTATGAAGCCCGGAATCCATGTGTGCCTGAGGATTGGCCTCATATTCGCGACAAGTTAGAATTGTTGAAATCTATACTTGCCTCTGGAGAAAATGGAGAGGAAGAGGAGTTCATGCCAGACGTTACACTTCTGGAAGACCTGGAAATGGCGGCGACAGGCTTCGCGTTTATTGGGATTAGCGGTATTGGAAAAACATCTGCGCTGAAGAACATCCTCGCGCATTATCCCCAGGTGATTATACATAGCCGCTATCACGGTGAAGACTTTAACCGTATACAGGTGGTATGGTTAAAGCTCGAGTGCCCGTTTGATGGCTCTATTAAAGGTCTGTGCCTTAACTTCTTTCATGCCATTGATAGCATCCTTGGAACGAACTACTACGAGAATTACGGGCGGAAAGGACGCGCGACTGTGGATGAGTTACTACCAAATATGGCACGCATGAGCTTATTACATGGCATCGGCGTTCTGGTCATTGACGAGATCCAACACCTGAATGAATCTAAAAGTGGGGGAGCCAGAAGGATGCTTAACTTTCTTGTGGAACTCGTCAACACGGGGGGTATGCCTGTTATTCCTGTCGGCACATATAAAGCTGCTCCTATTCTCGGAGGTGAATTTCGCCAGGCGAGGCGCAGTGCAGGGCAAGGGGATCTCTTCTGGTATGCAATGAAAGAAGACGATACATGGGAGCTCTTCTTGGAATCCCTCTGGATGTACCAGTACACGAAAAAACCAACTGATCGAACACCTGAGTTAAGCCACGCACTCTATGATGTCACTCAAGGCATCACAGATTTGGCTGCGAAGGTCTACATGCTCGCGCAAGTTAGAGCTATTACACGTGGAGACGATGAGGACGAGAGTATCACCGAAGAACTTATTCGATCCGTGGCTTATGATAGCCTTCGATTGGCGAATCCTATCTTAGAAGCATTAAGGTCCGGTAACATCCTAGAACTGCACAAAGTCGATGATGTCCTTCCAATCGACATAGAACCATTTATACAGGAAGCACTGAGGAATTACAACCAAGCGACCAAGCCAGATCCGAATGCAGAATCCGATCAGACGAACCAGGGAAAAGGAGAGGCTACTGAACAGCAGGCAACACCTGCCTCAGAAAGTACTCCTGTGCAAAAACAAGTAAATGGGTCACCTCCCGCGGTTAAAGGATCCTCAAAAAACAAGAAAGATTCCACTACAAAACCACATGGTGATTTGCTAGAGGCTGTCTCTCAAGAGATAAAAAATAACAAGTCAGCATATGAGGCACTCCTAAAAGCAGGATATTTTAAACCAACAGATGAGAATTTCTTGAAGAAGGATATCCAATGATCAGTGCTCTCGCTGCCCTGTTTCCAGAAGAGTCGCTCTACAGTTTTTGTGCAAGATACTGTGATAGGATGGAATATCCGAGCTTGCGATCCGTCATTCAGGAGTTGTTCGGTAATGCGAATGTAATAGCC
>JBKPBA010000460.1:0-4632 GCA_046726675.1 Chloroflexota bacterium | reverse complement strand
GCGAAAAGCGTCATCTGCAGAACTGCCGGTGCCGCTATCTCTTGCATGGCCTTGCGACGTGCCTTCGCATCGCCTTTTTGCTCTAACTCTGATAGAATCTCCTCGGCTCGATGTATGACCGGGCGCGGGATACCGGCCAGTTGCGCCACGTGTATGCCATAGCTTTTATCAGCTCCCCCTGGCACAATCTTATGCAGGAAAACCACGTGCCCCTCTTCTTCTGACACGGCTACGTTCATGCAATGGATACGTGGCAACATTCTGGCTACTTCAACAAGCTCATGGTAATGAGTTGCGAACAGTGTGCGCGCTCCACATCGCCGGTTGTTGTGCAAGTATTCAACAACCGCGCGGGCTATCGCCAATCCATCATAGGTGCTCGTGCCACGCCCGATCTCGTCGAGTATGATCAGGCTGCGCGGCGTTGCATGATGCAGGATAGTAGCGGTCTCTACCATCTCTACCATGAAGGTACTCTGGCCCGTTGCCAGATCATCCTGGGCTCCAATACGTGTGAATATACGGTCCACCAGTCCGATAGTGGCCGTTTCAGCAGGAACATAGCTACCTATCTGAGCCATCAAGACAATCAGTGCAACCTGGCGCAGATACGTTGATTTGCCCGCCATGTTGGGGCCAGTGATAATGAGTATCTGTGCATCCGAAATGGAAATCTGGGTATCATTGGGAATAAAAGGAGTTTCTACCTGCGACTGCTCGATCACTGGGTGACGACCAGCCACAATATGTATGCTATCTCCATTATCGAGTTGTGGACGACAATAATTGTGTTGGGCTGCAACTCCGGCCAGGCTTAAATAGATATCGATCTCAGCCAGAGCATGTGCTGTATTCAGGATACGCTCAGCAGCATGTACAGCGATCTCTGCGCGCACCTGAGCGCAGAGTTCGCTCTCTAGTTTGCTTATCCTATCCTGCGCATTTAGAATTAGCGCCTCGTACTCCTTAAGATCGGGAGTGATAAAGCGTTCACCCGTAGATAGTGTCTGCTTGCGCACATAGTCAGAAGGTACACGACCCAGTTGCGAGTTCGTGACCTCGATAAAGTAACCAAACACCTTCGTATAGCCAATTTTGAGCGAAGGAATGCCAGTTCGTTTACGCTCACGCTGTCCCAACTCAGTGATCCACTTTTGGCCGTTCTGTGAGGCTTCCTTCACCTGATCAAGCTCAGCACTGTAGCCCGCACGAATAACACCACCCTCAGATGCGCTCAGCGGTGGCTCGTTTACAAGGGCGGACTCAATCAATTGTATAACGTCATCATTATCCGCGAGTCGCTGTACCAGGCGACTCACTGAAGGCAGAGAGGTCTCGGCATCTGCGGGTAAACTTGCCCGAACCTCTGCAGCTGCACGTAAACCACTCGCCAATCCAACTATATCGCGCGGTGTGGCTATGCGTTGGCGGACCCGGTTAATCAGTCGTTCAATGTCTCCAGCTTTCTTCAAAGCCTCTGCCAGCCGGGCTTGAGTCAACGTATCAGTGAGGAGTTCACTAATAACCTGCTGGCGAACTTGTAAAGCATCGATATCAAGTAGAGGCTCTCCAATCCAACGGCGAAGCAATCGGCCGCCCATGGGGCTGCGAGTTTTATCAAGTATCCATAGTAGCGATCTCTTTGATGAACCACTGCGCCCGCTTTCAAAAAGTTCCAGGTTGCGTCGTGTATGCGCATCCAGGGTCATAAATCCGGCAACTGAGTAGGTTTCAAGCGAGGTTAATTGGCGCAATAAGCCTTTTTGCGTTTCTTGCAAGTATGCCAGTACCGCTCCTGCTGCTCGAAGTGCCAGTGGCAGATGCGCACAGCCAAAACCCTCTAGCGAAGCTACCTCGAAATGTGAAAGCAATCGATGGCGCGCGTCTTCCTCAACAAAATAGCGTGCGTCATAAGGTGTCACATGTCCAGCGACGCCGGTTAAAAGTCTGGCAAGTGGCGCTATATCATTCTCATCTTCGTCAGGTAAGGAGGGTGTTTGTGAATCGCCAAAGGTTGCGTGAGTAATGGCCATGGTTGCATCTATATCAGCATCAGGGTTACCATTATTGCCAACCCTGGTGACTGGCTTCTCATTCATTATCGCTGCAAGCCAGCGTCGTTTACGCGATGCCGCTCCCTGGGAACTATAGTAGGCTTCGACGATTACCTCGGCAGGACCAACGCGCGCTATTTCTTGTTGTAGCGCTACTTCAGGCTCGTTTGTGCTGAATTGGGTCACTGCAAACTCGCCTGTAGTAATGTCGACATAAGCAATGCCTACAGCATTACGTCCAACAACAACGCCCGCGAGGAAATTGTTGCGTTTTGCTGCCAGCATGGTTGGATCAATCACAGTGCCAGGTGTAACAATGCGCAGGACCTCGCGGTCTACGAGTCCTTTTGAGAGCGCCGGGTCGCTCGTCTGCTCACAAACAGCCACCCGATATCCTTTACTCACCAGTCGCGCAATATAACCATCAACAGCATGATGAGGCACACCCGCCATGGGCGATTTTTCTCCACGCCCGAAATCACGTCGTGTCAGGACAATTTCGAGTTCGCGGGCCACAATTTCCGCATCCTCGTCGAACATTTCATAGAAATCCCCCATGCGGAAAAAGAGGAGAGCATCAGGGTGCTGGCGTTTAATCTGCAGGTATTGTGTGCGTACCGGACTATGGATGGGGTGTTCTTTCAGGTGGTCTTCGAATAACACAGTGTACCTCTACGGGCTTGTCCTCGTTCAGTGGGAAGGTGACAACCGTGCAGTGGGGCCGCTTGCGGTGACATCGTCCCTACAAATCTAATACCAGTATAAGGCTATTGCAGCTTGGCGTCAATTAGTCCTGTCCCTTTGGGTGCGCGTATGATTTTTGCACAAAGTGCCCGTAGGGGCCAGATTGATCGCGCCCCGGTGGTGGGGGGAGGCTCATGCGCGCGTTTGCCCCTCTCCACCCTCTGGGCGCGATCAATCTGGCCCCTACGACTTGCCATCGCTTCGCTCGGCTGTATATCTCTGCAAAAATCGTACGCGCACCCTGTCCCTTTACCTTGTGTATACTGGAAAAGTTCTGAAATGAGGAAAAATGGACTAAGCAAGTTTCTCATGCGTGAGAGCATAGCAATTAGCTTCGCCAGATTTTGCCCAAAAAACGCCTGATTAAGTTGGGTCGCCTGGGTGACACGTTTTCTAGAGATGTTTTGATTGGAGATGCTGAAGATTCTTCAGTAACAGGCGAGACCTCGACAGATTCTTGTACAAGAGTTGTGTCTTCCTGTACTGAAACAGGTTCTTCGAATAAAGCGAAGTCCTGGGAAACAGTTAATTCTCCGTCGTCAATAGAAGTGACCTCGACAGGAGGTTCTTCTGCTGGATTAGCTTCTTCCATGACAGTTGTAGTATTTTCAGGAGTCGGAGCAGCTTCTACTGCAGCACGAGTATCTTCAGTCGTGGGAACAGCTTCTTCGAGATCGGCAATAGTAATCGATGGTCGTTTCATTGTTGTTTCTAGCATTACCGATTCATCTTCTTCATTACTGATCTTTTGTAAGAATAATTCTTCAGTGGCTTCTATCAGTTCCTCTTCCTTAGTAGCCGCTGTAATAGCCTCTGCTGTAGGTGGCGATGTAGAGTTGCCATCTAACATCGAGTCAATCCAATCGTATGCCCCTTCTAATGCGTGTTGGCACCATTGCGTATAGTCATCGCTGATAAAGTCATCTAATTGCTCAAAGTAATCAAGACGTTGCATGGTACGATCTAACCACGATTCACCCCGCTCTAAGATGCGATCAAGAAGGTCAACATCGCTCACGCCGTTTGACTGGAGCCGTGCCAGTGTTGCAAATTCAATAGCAGTTGGGTGCAATTCTTGCATGCGTTCAGTATTTGCAATGATTTGCTTGCGCAAGTCTTCAAGGCGGGCTTGTAGGATCTCAATCTGGTGTTGCAGGTTCCAGCGTTGATAGCCGATATAGAACTCTTCAATGTCCTGTTGGTTCAACTGAGCGAAAACAGCGCCGATATTACTGGCAATATATTGGGGAGATGTGTTATTCACCCGAGCCTTCCTCCTTGTTCTCTGTTGATTTGAGCACTGTGGAGGGTTGTCGTCCCCAACGCTCTATCCAACGTTGCACGAGGCGGTTTGTACGTATACTATTGTGGTCAATTGGTTGGCCTGCCTGCTCATCTTTAGAAGAAACAGTAATATTGCGCAACCACCATGGTAGTTCAAGTTGGGGATCAGTCTGCTCGTGCTCATCGAAGAAAGCAATCATATCTTCAGGCAATAATTCTATCTCAGGGCGGTTGAAAAGTGGTGGCGCTTGATCGCCAACGAGGAAGGGTTCCTTGATCTCGTATAGATCGAAGTTTGGTAGTCCTCCCCAGCTTAAGAGAGCAGGAGAAATCGAATCGCCAGACTCTGATGAGTCAGACGCTGAGGAGTTATTTGTTTCATGTACATATCTTGCATTACTTTTAGGGGAGACAAGATTAGCAGGTAAATGAGAAACAAGCGCCTGAATAATCGGATTATCAGTGAGGGGTCCTATCTCTTGTTGGTAGTCCAATAGGTCTAAACATTCCTGGAGTTGTGCTAACTCTGCCTCAAGTGCCTCTACTTGAG
>JBKPBA010000459.1:0-14027 GCA_046726675.1 Chloroflexota bacterium | reverse complement strand
GCGTATGCAATACCGCTTCCGCAAGTCTCCTGAACGGTACCTGGCGGCCCTTGAAGAAAAGCTCAGCAAGGAAAGATTGCCTACGTAGAAAAAAAGCACCATTCCCAGGAGCACGAGTGAGAGCGCGTGGCTCCAGAAGTCGCCTCCTTCCCTGGAGAGCACCCGGCTCTCTTCAAGCAGCGTCTGCGCTCGTGCATACTCACCCTGAAAAAAAAGCACCGAGGCCAGGCGATGGAGTGCGTAAACACTGTTTGCTGTATCGCCCACCTCTCTGAAGAGGGTCAGCGCTTCCTCAAGCTGTGCGTGCGCGGCGGCATAGTTGCTCCTCATCAAGGCAGCATACCCGAGTGAAGAGAGTGCGGTCGCGCTGCCTCGGCGATCTCCCAGTTCCCGGCACAGCGCCATACCCTCCTCACATAGCGCCTCTGCCTGGCCGAAGTCGTCCTGTAAGGACGCTAATGCTCCAGCACCTATGAGCGCTTTCGCTCGCACGGCTGATCTCTCCCCACGGCTGATCTCCAGGACCCGCTCTAACCATCGCCATCCCTCACTCACGTACCCCCGTATCTCCCAGAACCGCGACAATGCACCACCTAAGCGCAAGGCATGCTCTTTGCTCTGCTCATGCGAGCCTTGCTCCAGGAGCCAGGAGAGTGCTGCGCGCAGGTTGTCATGCTCCCGCTCGAGTCGCTCAAACCAGATAAGCTGCTGGGGGCCACTGAGTTCCGGCTCGGCCCGCTCTGCCAAAGCCAGATAGTACGCAGCGTGAGCCATGCGCGTGGCTTGCTCTTCCCCGGCTGAGGCGAGCATCTCCAGCCCATACTCGCGGATGGTTTCCAGCATGGCAAAGCGTGGCTCATCGCCATCTTGCTCGACTCGTTGCAGCAGGCTCTTGTCCAACAGGGAAGCCATCGAATCCAACAAATCTGCGTTTGTGTCATCGACCGCGGTGGACACGGACTCTACCGCCTCGGGGGTACACCCACCCACGAAGACCGCGAGCCGTCGGAAGAGGCGTTGTTCCTGGGCACTCAGCAGGTCATAGCTCCAGGCGATGGTGTGACGCAGCGTCTGGTGCCTCGCTGGCACATCCCGTGCCCCACTCGTCAGCACAGTCAAGCGCTGGTCGAGCCGCGCGAGCAGGGCTTGTGGTGAGAGCAGTTTGATGCGTGCCGCGGCTAACTCGATCGCCAGCGGCAGCCCATCTAGACGGGCACAGATCTCCGCGATGGCTCGTGCATTGGTGGGATTCAGCTGGAAGTCGGACTTGGTAGCCTGGGCACGCTCGAGGAAGAGCGCTACTGCCTCAGACTGGGCGAGCGTTGCCAACTCCGGCAGGCGGTTGGGATCAAGCAGGGCCAGTGGTGGGACGGCAAACTCATGCTCGGCACGCACATGCAGCCTCTCCCGGCTTGTCACGAGCACCTTGAGGCTTGGACAGGCAGAGAGCAGATCCGCCACCTGCATGGCAGCGCTCATCACCTGCTCGAAATTGTCCAGCAGTAGCAATAGCTGTTTCTGCTGCAAAACATCCGCCAGGCGTTCTAGCAGCGGCTGCCCAGCTGCTTCCTGAATGCCGATGATCTGCGCAATGGTGGAGAGGACCAACGAGGGATTACGCAGAGGGGCCAAATCTACGAAAAAGACACCATCAGCGAATGATTCACTCAGCTCAGCTGCGACCTGCAAGCCCAGGCGGGTTTTGCCAATGCCACCAGGACCGGTCAGGGTGACCAAGCGCACCTCGTCGCGGTGCATGAGTGCACACACAGCTCCCACTTCCCGCACCCGTCCAACTAGCGGCGTGGGCTGGACCGGGAGATTGTTGGGAGAGTTACCCAGGGTCTTGAGGGGCGGGAAGTCGGCAGGCAGATCCGCGATCACGACTTGAAAGAGATGGGTGGGACGCTGGAGGTCTTTGAGGCGATGCTCGCCCAGATCGCGCAGGCTCACCTCGGCTGGCAGCTCATGCTCGACCAACTCACGCGTTGCCTGTGAGAGCAGGATTTGCCCCCCATGCGCCGCGCTCATGATGCGGGCAGCGTGATGCACGTCCAAGCCCGTGTAGCCCTCGGGGGTAAGTTCTGGCTCGCCGGTATGCAGGCCCATGCAGACGCGTATCGTCACACCTTCTGGCCAGCCATGGCGAGCCAAGGCACTTTGCGCAGTTACCGCAGCCGAGATAGCATCACTGGCACGTGCAAAAGCCTCGAAGAACGCATTGACCTGCGTATCGACTTCGTGTCCGTGATATTGGTGGAACGCTGCTCGTAGGAGGCGTCGGCACTCATTGAGCATCAGTGCGTAGCGTTCGCCCACCTGTTGGAGCAGGGAGGTAGATTCCTCAATATCAGTGAAGAGCAGGGTCACGGTACCCCTAGGAAGGTGAGGCAGGGAGGTCTCCCTGTGCCTGGCTGCGTCTGAGTATGCCGAGTTCAATATGGGGACCGTTTGTCCAGACGCATCTTCGCCGCTTCCCGCTTCTAAAGCCAGGGCAAAGGCCTGCACACTGGCAAAGCGCTGCGCGGGATCTTTGGCCAGGGCTTGCAGCACGACCTGCTCCACCATCGCTGGAATGGTCGGTACTTTCTCAGACAAGGCTGGAGGTGCGGCCAGAACCTGTTTGAGCGCCAGCTCGGTCAATGCCCCAGAAAAGGGGCGCTCCCCAGCGAGCCATTCGTAGACCAGCACGCCCAGGGCATACTGATCACTTGCCGGCGTGGGATGGCCCTCGAGCTGCTCCGGGGCCATATAGGCCAGCGTGCCAGCGGTCTGCTGGAAGGGCTGCGAACGCGCACTTTGCGCCACAATCGTCAGGCCAAAATCCGAGAGCCAGATCTGCTGGTCGGGTCCGAACAGCAGATTCTCCGGCTTGAGGTCGCGGTGAACGAGTCGCTGCTCATGGGCCTACTGCAGGGCGGAAGCCACCTGCTTGACGTAGGAGACTATGGTCTGCAAGGGCAGTCGCGTTCCCTTAGGGTGGAGCTGTCGCAGGGTGCCACCCGGTGCATACTCCATGACGAGAAACGGCGTGCCCTCCTGTATGCCAAAGTCTAGCACTCGCACGATATGCGGATGCCGCAGGTGGGCCAGCGTGCGCGCCTCGCCCAGAAAGGCAGCCACCTCATGGTCGGCCCAGGACCCATGGAGCACTTTGATGGCCGCCTGGGTGTGCAGGTGCACATGTTCACCCAGGTAGACAGACGCCCAGTGCCCCTGTCCCAGCAACTGGATGAGCTGATAGTTGCCCAACTGCTGGCCGACGCGATCGGTCATCGTCACACCTCCTCTGCACAGTAGTCCGTCATATGCGTCCTATTCTTTCTGCTCCCAACGGGCAAGGCGTTGGTCGTCTCTGTCGGACCCTCCTCACCAGGAGAAGGGATGCTGCCGTCGCAATGCCTGTACCTCTGCATCGGCTGTTCCCGATTGCTCGGCAGAGCGCAAGCTTGGTTGCAGGTTATTATTGCCCAGCCGCTTACGAATAGTCGGCTAACTCGCTCCACCGTTCATGAGCTCAGGCGCGGTACAGGAAACCCCTTTGTAATATATAGCCTTCGACCGGTATCTAGCAACCCCTGTCGCGTTGCTACGATCTGCACCACCACATTGTTATCGGATGCTGCAGATCACAGCAAGGGATGTCAGTTCCCGTAACACCCCATTTGAGGCACTTCCTCCTTTTTGATACACGATACGTGGTGATTATCCACACATCCTCGTGTCTGCTTTTTTTGGCAACTATAACCATACTATGTGATAATCTCCACACTATCGCCATCTTGAACCGGATGGTCGCGCCCAACCTGCTGGCCATTAAAGCGTGCCGAAGGACCCCAGATGCGAGCACCACGAAAGGTTGCTCCCAACTCCTTATGAACTTTCGTGGCAACATCGATGATGGTTGCTCCTGGCTCCATTGCCAGCGGTTCCGCGTCTACATGTTTGTCATGGCGCAGGTAGACGCGGATCAAACCCGTGAGCTTCCACACGGCTTCTTTCAAAGCAACCAGGCTCTCGTCATCAATGATGGAGACCCCTACGACAGGAAGATCGGGAACGGCTGCTTGCAAGGCTGCAAGATCTCCCTCGTTGGCCTCATCCATCTTGGTGGCAGCGAGCAACGATGGCAGGTCGATACCTGCGAGAGCTACTTCGTTTCGTATAACTTGCAGCGCGTCATAGGGCCCACCTACATCCAGGCAGTAGACGATGGCATTGGCACCGCGCAGGACACCCAGGAGCGCACGACCTCCGCCGCGACCCTCGGCGGCGCCAGAAAGTAACCCTGGAATCTCTACAAGCTGGACGAGGACTCCGCCGATGCGAGTGAGCGCGGCGACCGGTCGAAGAGTCGTAAAGGCGTAGTCGCCGATCTTGATCTGAACATGCGATAAGGCATGGAGCAGTGACGATTTCCCTGCATTTGGCGCTCCTACGAGTGCCACCTGGGCTACGCCTTCACGGCGGATTGCAATGGAATCTCGTTGGATCACATGAGAGCGCTTCTGTGTCTCTTCAATGTGCTCGAGGACCCATCTACGTATATCTGCATACGGACCGTTGCGATAGCCAGGGAGTTCCCGGAGAATAGCGCGTAATTCGCGCACACGTTCAGAGCCTTCTTTGCCGATGAGGCGGCGTTTAATCAGTTGCAATTGGGTTCGATGGGGCATAGGCATACCAAAACACTCCTACTCTTAAATAGAGGGACAGAGCAGGAGGGTACGCCAATCGGGTGGCTGAGGAGTTGAGGGCAAACTGATACATGCCCTATCCGAGCCGAGGAGAGGTGCGTCCGTCCTGCTGCTTACACACGACGCTTGAACGTGGAAGCAGCAGATTAGCCGTTTTTCTTATAAACTGTAAGGCGCCAGGCGCTTATGCGAGAGATGCCCATAGGTATGGTTTCCTTCTCTAAAAAGCGTTATAGAATTGGTTTTTAAGACGATAGCACTCTATCATAGGGAACGTGACATCTGCAAGAGTGCAACTCCTTTCATTTCTGGGCAATCAACAGACTATTCGTGGTCTATGCTTCCTCCGCAGCCTCTTGAAAGAACCACGTTTGCCGGAGACGAATGAAGAGAAGTATGGCTTGCTGATGAGAGATTTTAGGCGTAGTATATGTTCGCTTCACGACTCTTGGGCTGTATGCCTTTGTGCCCGTAACTCTGGATTATCGGCCCAGATCATCGGTTTAGCCACGAAACTCCGCTCCAAGCAGCAGAACATTTCATTTCTGGCACGTCCAAACCGACACGAGGCTAACCGCCACTAGCTTGCACGCCGCTTTCACTTCCTTGTAAGATGTACTAACATTCTCATCTGTTCAATCTACTTATGGTACTCCTATGCGATAGAAGCCAGACCTTGCAAACCAGGTAAAACAGAATTAAGATAATCTCGACTGGTTTACCTACAGACACGAAGGAGGGAGTACCATGAGTTTAGATGAATGGGTAAAGCTCTTAACTGTTGTGCAATCACTCGTTACCATTGTTGCCATCGTTGTGGGTGGAATATGGGCTTATACGAAGTTTATTTATCGACGTGAAAAAGAACCTCGCGCAGAGTTCAGTGTTGATCTTGATTTTATTGGAACCCAAGGAAATTCTTGGCTTGTAGAAGTAAGCGCATATGTTGAAAACAAGGGTCTTGTCCGACATCCCGTCAGAAACTTCAAACTCAGACTGAGATATCTCTGTGATGACGATCAGATCATCGATGGAGAAGAAAACCTCAAATTTCAAGTCTTGTTCCCTCACTCCATTAACGAAAGAATTGGCAATAGAGAGAGATTTCTTTATGAAAAAACATATATTGATCCTGGCTTAAAATATCGGAATAGTTACATCACATCCCTCCCCTTGCAGGCAACGTTTGTCTTGCTTCAAGGTAATTTTGATTATGGGACAGAACCGTTTACAGCCCAGAAACTTTTAAAAGTGCCAGACAGAAAGCTCTGATCTAAGCTGTACAATATCTCTTCCGCATCGCCTTTGATCGCTTCTCTGCCTCAAGATCCCAGAACTGTGAATTATGGGTAGGGAGGAAGAGAAGAAAGACTGCACGCTCCTGAGAAAGGGCATAAAAGCGAAATGCTGTCATTCTAGACTTCGAGCACCGTTTCAGGTTCGCCTTTCCACCATAAACGAACACCTTTGCCATTATTGCTTGTCAGCGGCAAGCAATAATGGCAAAGGTGTTGGAGAACCAGCCCATGTGAAGGTCTGTGTCTTCCGCACCTGTTTCTGCTGAAAGCTACAGCCTCGGCAGATCACTGGTGATCGTAAAGCCTCTTTTAGAACAGAGGTGCGCTACGAGCTGTGTTTGCACGAACCGATGAAGTACCCCTGTCAAGAGGGAGCAAAAAATGAGAGCTTCCCTCTTTTTTTGCCTTTCCTCGAGCTGACGTGCAATGGGCTGAGCAAGCGGCCTCTCCAGGTGGAGGGGAAGAGAGCCGACAGGCACATCAAGCATCCCTGGGAGCTTGAGGCTCGGTCAGGGTGCTGAAAGGCTGGCTCATGCCAGGAGCGCGGAGCAAGCGATGCCGCCAGGCCTGACCCTTGACAGGAGTGGGTAGACTCGTAGAGCGAGAGCGACCTGCCTGCGGGTGCGTTCATCACTGCAGAACCAGGTCGCTCTCGGCGCGAAGCGCTCACCCACTCCTGTCAAGGGCGGCATCGCCGGCGCTCCTGGCTCGCACAAACGTGGGGATAGCGGTGGAGCGATTCCTCTTGATGAGCACAGCAGGACCTGACGCTGCGCCGACTTCTTTCTCACGTGCCATGCGTGTGATGCGGCCAGCGCTGTGGTACCCTCTGCGGTGCTTGCTCGTGCCTCAAGCACCACGCGACTGAGAGCAGCTGTGGCAGTGCTTAGCGAGCAGAAGCTGAGGCCGGCAGGTGATAGGTGCGGCCATTGAAGACGAAACTGTCCATCTCAGCGCCGATCCCCAGGCGATCGAGTTCGCGCCGCACAAATTCGACGCGCGTGAGGCCTTGTCGCGTCGCCGTCGATTTGTTGCGCGCCCATTCCATGATCGTCCGGGTCACCAGCGCCTGATCCGCATGCCGATCAGCCTCCTGCTTGGAGAGCACATACCAGACCACGACCAGCAGCTTGCGGGCGATCGCCACAATAGCTTTCTTCTTCCCGATACGCGCCGAGAGCCGCTCGAATTGCGCTTTCCAATAGGGGTGGTGCTCGACTGCCATCCAGGCAGATTCCACCAGGGCTGCCCGCATTTCCTTGCGCCCTTGCCGGGTGATATGGCCGGTCTGGTAGGTTTCTCCGGAGGCATGCACGCTCGCCCCTAGACCAGCATAGCCCACCAGCTGTTTCGCCGAGGGGAACCGCGTGATGTCCCCGATGGCGGCCAGCAGCACGAGTGCATTGATCACACCGATGCCTGGCACCTGGAGCAGAAACACCACCTGGCTCATCCAAGGCTCGGTCCCACTCAAGCGCGTCAGTTCCACCTCCACCTCCGCAATCAGCGGCTCGAGACTCTCCAGCAAGCTCAGATCCTGACGAATGCGGAGTTTCTCTACCGCTGAGAGGGAAAGTGCCTCCCACCAGCTGCGCTGGGCTGGAGCGAAGAGTCCCCCATCCGGTGGGACGATATTGTAGCGATGCAAGGTGCTGCGCAGCCGGTTCTTAGCCTGCGTGCGCTGACGAATCAAGCGCGTATGGTGCGCGACCAGCGCCCGCAACTCGCGGACGTCCTGCGGAGGGATCCACACCGCAGGAATGAGCCCTGCCGCCAGGAGTCTGGCCAGGTGCAGCGTATCGCGCGCATCGGTCTTCACGCGGGCGGACGTAATCAGTTTCACTAACAACGGATGGGCGACCGTGACAGAGGCGACCAGGGGACGAAGCTGATCACAGAGGTGCCAGGCATTGGTCGTCGCTTCCAGCACCACGGCATCAGTTGGGCGGAGAGAGCGTTGGCTCCAGTCGGGCAGATCGTCCAGATCGACCCGGCGAGGAGCAAGGACAATTTGTTGTTGCGCAGTGACCGCTCCGGCCACCACATAGTGCTTATGCACGTCCAGAGCCACAAACCGTTCTGCAGAAGGGGATGTGAGCATGCGATTCCTCCTTTTCATGAGAATGAGACAAACGAGCCGAAAGTACGTCGTTGTGGGTTTCGTAGTGTTCATACACCGATTCGGGCTGCGCTCTTTCACGCTCCCAGTTAAGCGGATCCGACGGGCGGCCAAACATCCTACCGGGCTTGGAGTCCCACCGTGCAAACGGGCCAACCCTGACGCTACGTACCCAAGCGTCCCCGTCAGCTTTACCTGACAAGCATACGCAAACGACGCACTCCCTGCAACTCACATGCTAACATCCTGGTCCTACCTGTCATCGGTCAACACCGATACTTCTCATTCTCGCTTCACACAAGATATACTATTATGACAGATTGGAGGACATCAGGTGCTGATGGCAACCGCCAAAGCCCATGTAGGGCATCCTGAAGGAAAGCAGAGGCACACTGGCCGCGCGAACGAAGCGCTTGCTCACCTCGATCAGGAAGGAAGAAGGAGGACATCTCGTGGAATTTGCTCGCCTTGCGCGCACCTTTGAGGAACTGGAAGGGACCAGCTCCCGCCTGACATTGATCGAACTGCTCACGCAGCTGTTTCGCACGATCGACCGCCCAGAGGAGATCGAGCAGGTCTGCTACCTGGTCCAGGGGAGAGTCGCGCCGTTTTATGTGGCGCTGGAGATGGGAATGGCGGAGAAAAGCGTGACGAGGTCTCTCGCCCTGGCGTATCACACCACGCCAAAACACGTTGAGGCGCTCTATGCGAAGCTGGGAGACCTGGGACTGGTTGCAGGACAGGTGAATCGCGAAGCAGGGAGTGTCCCCACGGTGCTGAGTGTCGACGAAGTGTTTGTTGGGTTGAGAGCCATCGCGCAGACGGCAGGCAAAGGAGCGGTCGAACAAAAGAGCGCGCGGCTGGTCGACCTTCTCACGCGCGTTGACAGCGTGTCCGCCAAATACGTGGGGCGCATTCTGCTGGGCAACCTGCGGCTGGGTATCGGCGACGCGACCGTGCTCGATGCCTTAGCGAAGGCCAGGTGGAACGATGCCAAAAAGCGCAAGCTGCTCGAGGGGGCCTACCATAAGACCTCGGACCTGGGGCTCATCGCCCGGACCATCTACGAGCAACCTGACGAGGAAGAGGCCGAGCGGGTGGTGGCAGCGCTGGACATCCAGGTCGGCAAACCAATCCACTCGCAGCTCGCTGAGCGGCTCAAGAGCGCCGAGGCCATCATCGCCAAGTTGGGGACGGTCGTGGCCCAGTATAAATATGATGGACTACGTGCGCAGATCCACAAGGACGGGCAGCACGTGACCATCTTCTCGCGCAACCTGGAAGACCAGTCGCACATGTTCCCCGAACTCATTGCGGGGACCCTGGGGCAGGTGCGGGCGGAGCGAGCCATCCTGGACGCAGAGACCTTGGCGTACAATGCCACCTCGGAAGAATTCTTGCCTTTCCAGGAAACGACCCGCCGACGGCGCAAGCACGGGATCGAGGCCCTGGCCGAGCAGCTTCCGCTGAAGGCTTTCGTTTTTGATCTCCTCTATAAAGACGGGGTTTCGCTGCTCGATACCCCGCTTGCCGAACGGCTGAAGATCCTTGAAGAGACGATTCAAGTCGACGACATCCTGATGCGCACCGCGAGCCATACCGTGAGCGATGCGCACACCCTCACGCTCCTCTTTGATGAGGCGATCAGCAAGGGGCTGGAGGGCCTGGTGGTGAAGAAGCAGGAGAGCCGCTACGAGGCCGGCGCGCGCAATTTCAACTGGGTGAAGCTCAAGCGGCACTCGGCCGGGGCGCTGAACGATACCATCGATTGTGTCCTGCTGGGCTACCTGTTTGGCCGGGGCAAGCGTGCGGCCCTCGGGGCGGGTTCCCTGCTGGTGGGGGTGTATGATCCCGAGCAGGACCAGTTCGTGACCGTGACCAAGATCGGTACGGGGCTCAGCGATGAACAATGGCGCAGTATCCAGGAGCGTACCAAAGGGCTGGAAGTCGATCACAAGCCGGCCCGTGTCTCCTCAATCATCGAGCCGAGCGTGTGGGTCGAGCCAAAGCTCGTCCTGGAGGTGCTGGCCGACGAGATCACACTCTCCCCTACCCATACCGCGGGCAAAGTCGGGGCCGAGCCAGGCTACGCGCTGCGCTTTCCGCGGCTGGTCTCCTTCCGGGAGCGAGACAAGCAGCCGGAGGATGCGACGACGGTTCAGGAACTGATCGAACTCTACCAAAGCCAGGGCAGGAAATAAGCGGCGGCTGCCCCAGCTTAGCTTCCGACTGAAGGGTGATTCTAGAGACAGGAAGGACCAGATGAGACCACTCGCCGAACAAGTTATCTTGATTACCGGAGCGACCGATGGACTGGGAAAGGCGCTCGCCATGCAGCTGGCGCGTACCGGAGCCACCCTCTTACTGCATGGGCGCGAGGAGGCCAGGGGACAGCGCACGTTAGAGGAGATCCGCGCACAGACGGGCAACACCCGCCTGCAGTGGTATCGCGCGGACTTTGCAGCGCTTGCGCAGGTACGAGCGCTGGCCGAACGACTGGTTCGCGAGCGGGAACGCCTTGATGTCCTGGTCAATAATGCCGGCATCGGGACCACCTTGCCGGGAGAGGGTGAACGCCAGGAGAGCGAGGATGGCTATGAGTTGCGCTTTGCCGTCAATTACCTGGCGCCGTTTCTGTTGACACGGCTGCTCTTACCAACGCTGCGCCAGTCGGCTCCTGCCCGCATTGTCAACGTGAGTTCGGCTGGACAGGCTCCCATCAACTTTCGTGACGTTATGCTGGAGCACCACTACGATGGCGTCCAGGCCTACTGCCAGAGCAAACTGGCGCTCGTGATGTTGACGTTTGATCTGGCCGAGGAACTCGCGGGGACCGTTGTCACGGCCAACTGCCTGCATCCGGCGACGTATATGCCGACGAAAATGGTGCTGGCCGCCAGAGGCAGCAGTGTCAGCACCATCGAGGAGGGAGTGCAGGCCACCACGCACCTGATCACGGCGTCTGAGTTGAACCAGATCAGCGGACGCTACTTCAATGGCCTGCGCGAGGCACGAGCCGAGAGCCAGGCCTATGATCGGCAGGCCCGCCGCCAACTGCGGCAGCTTTCCGAGCAATGGACCGGCCTCACCGGCCCTTAAAAAAGGAGGCGACAGACGATGACAGCACGGCTGGACTGGTACGGTTGCGCCACCTTCCGGCTCACAGTCGGATCGCTGGTGCTCTTTCTGGATGCGTATATCGATCGCATCCCTGGGGCCGCCGGCACTGGCTTACGAGCGGATGACATTGAGCGGGCCGATTGGATCGTGGTTGGCCACTCCCACTTCGACCACCTCTGGGGAGCCGAGCGCATTGCGAAGCGAACCGGAGCCACCATCATCGGTTCGCATGAGACGGTGCGCATCATGGAACAGGAGGGGGTGCCGCTGGCACGGTTGCTCCCGGTCGGCGGTGGGGAGCGCATTCGCCTCTCTTCGGACGTGACCGTCGCGGTCTATCCGAGCCTGCATTCCTGTGTGTGGACGCCGAAAGGGGGAATGTTCCAGCCCGACGAGGTCTGCCTGGGCGACCTGGGAGTGACCTACCAGGAGCGCATGGCCCGCCTGCAGGAGGTGATGCAGGGGCTGGCGGATCTAGGGCCGGAGGTCATGGAGCACTTGCAGGCGAGTGCGCAAGGGGTACGCGGCGATGGTGGCAGCTTCGTGTACCTGTTCGAGACGCCGGAAGGTTCGCTGCTGTATCAGGATACGAGCGGACATTGGAGCGGCATCCTGCACACCCTGCGCCCCGATGTGGCCATCCTGGCTGCTGCTGGTCGCGGTACCATCGATGGCGAACCCATTCAGGGCACGCTCGCCCAGTTCGTAGCGCGGCAGGCCGATCTGTTGCGGCCACGCCGCGTGATTTTGGATCACCATGATGACTGGCTGCCGGGTTTTTCTGTGCCGACCCGCATCGCACCGATTCGCGAGGCCATGGCGCGTAGCGTGCCGCGCACCGAACTCGTCGAACTTGGCTATCTCTCCAGCTACCCGCTGTTCGAGGGACTTCGGTGAGGGCGCTTTCTCTGCTCAAGTAGGACCAGGATTCGTGCAAAAACAGCTCGTAGCGCACCTCTGTTCTAAAAGAGGCTTCCTGAAACCATTCAAGAAGTACCAGATGGTAGTATCCCTCAAAGTTTGCTCACCTACTGAGCGTAATCCTTGCTCGGTGGACAATAATTGAGGTCTTTTTTTTGACCTGAAAGTGTGCGTGAATTTACACTGTTTGCCTGTTGCTGATCTCCTTCGGAGAAATGCCCATACTCACCAACAGGTCAATGACATAGCCGAGCGCAAGTTGGTTCAAATCCGCAGTGAATTTCAACAGGGTCCTACCGCTCAAAAGCTTGAGAGCAAGAGGTTGATGGGTTTTGAGATGCTGGCGGATAAGAGACAAAGCCGATGCTTTCATCTCAGGCGTTCCTTGGCCGAGGAACAACTCGTAGAGATCCCAGAGATCACTTTCCCGTTGTATCTCATCTGGAGAAGGCCAAAGGTGAGGGAATTGTGCCCAATCTAAACCACAGGTAAAGCAGCGGAATGGCAGTTTGCCTCGGCAGAACAAGATCAGAGGACCTCCACAACGACAGTGGGTGTGAAATGCCACATGGTGAGTAGGACAATACTTGAGATGAGGTAAGATGACTGTACGCCTGAGCAGACGGGCCTGCTCGATGCAGATCGGGCAGATATGAAACCCGACCACTGTAGCATTAGCACGATTCCCAACGCTCTTTTCAAGGATAAGGGGAATGGTTATCCCTCTTCGCGGACCCAGCAAGTGCCCTGTATGTGGGGGAGTTAGTGTGTAAAGCCGTGCCAGCTCGCAGGCGTATGTTGTCGCAAGAAGGCATTCTCTCGAAACCAGGAGCCGTTGGGCCAGATACTCAAGAAGTGCTTCTGGAACCACAACCAGGGGAGAACCAGGGCCAAAGCCCGGATGCCTCGTCGCACGCAGTAGATAGCGCCAGGTCGCTCCGCTTTCGAGGTGGTTCATCTCATCACAACGTAGGAGCAAGCCTGCAAGCCATTCATTTGGATGTGGGAGTCCAACATGGGGAAAGGTTGCAAGCCAGCCAGACTCGATAGGCAGGAGGTGTGGCATTACCCCACCTCCCGTACTGGTGGCGTACCATCGATCTGGATCACTTCGTCACGATGTAGCACCATCATCTCCGCCGCCTCGCCTAAGATGGTAGCATTTACATCGTCTACACCCTGTTGGTAGGCACGCCGCAAGGCGCTTATCACTAGACGGGTAAGATGGTCCATCGTGACCCGTCCACTCCCATCGGGATCGAGGATCGGGTTGGAGAGCCAGGTAAAGATAGCTTTGCTCCACCTCCTCAGGTGCAGGTCTGGTAATTGACTCCGATACAGTTCTTCAAAGGTCGTCAAGATTGGACGTATCTCCTCCTCAGTATGTCCAAGAACTACGCAGTAGGGTTGTTCGGTATCCATGCGGCGGCGAAATTGCCGCCAGAGGACGTCAGGGCCTGCAAAAGTTTCTTTGAACGGGATCACACGGCCTGTGTGCGCCGCAACCAGGCACAGGCCAACGTGCCGCTGATAGGGCGGAGCGGCCAGGTTATCGGTGAGTTCTTTGAGCAGCGCCAGATGCGTGAGCTTCAAATCTTGTGCATCGTCAATGATGAGACACTCGACTCCGCAAGATGCCAGGATCTGCACCAGCCAGGAACGACGAAGCGCCCAGGGCATGGAAGGAACAACCCCGAAAGCCGCAGACAATGCCAGTCCTAACGCCTGTTCTCGCGCGGCATTCTTGGGGGCACGAATGGCAAGAATGGGGAGTCGGGTGGTGCCATTCGTATCTTTGTAAGCCCCGCTACGCAGGCAAAAATCGCTAATGCCCAGCGATTTCCCACTTCCAGGGACTGCTGCAATGACATG
>JBKPBA010000458.1:0-4738 GCA_046726675.1 Chloroflexota bacterium | reverse complement strand
GTCACCTCCCTCTGATGAAAACTTCCATGACTTCACCACGCAGCTCGTAAAACTGTCTCGATCTGGACTGCATCAGTGATAGGTTTGGGATTACTTTGCACCGCGCGACTTTGCAGAGCCAACTGCGCCAGGTAGGGGAGATCAGCCTCCTTCACCCCAACATAGTGCAAGTGTTGTGGCAGTCTCATTTGACCAATTAATGCGTAGATTCTTTCTACGACTTCCTCTGCTGCAGCCTTGTTACTTTTTAAGGAGGCAGATTGATTGCGCCCAATTCCCATAGCTTCGGCAGCTTGAGCCAGTTGAGGAGCAGTCGCGTCCAGATTGAAGCGCATAGCATGGGGTAATATAATACTATTGGCAACACCATGCGGCACACCTGCTGTCCCACCCAATGTATGGCATAGTCCATGATGTAATGCCATCGAGACATGAGAAAGCGCTGTACCAGCAAGAAACGCTCCTACGAGCATTTCGGTACGAGCTTCTAGATCATTGCCATCAACATAGCAACGCGGCAGCGCAGTGTAAATAGAGCGAACACCGCCAAGCGCCGCAGAAGTAGAGAGCGGATTGCGTGTAATCGAGTAAAGGGCCTCAATGCAGTGAGCCAACGCGTTAATGCCGGTCGAAGCAGTCATTTCCGACGATAAGTTAAGCGTTAGTAGTGGGTCATAAATGACTAGTTTCGGAGTAATTTTAGCATCCGTAAGTGTAACCTTGCGAGCCGCACCATCATTACGGTAAGTAATACCATACGTTGGGGTCATCTCAGAACCTGCGTAGGTAGTAGGTATAGCAACGACGGGTACCAGCGGCTGATCTATAGGAAATGCAGCACGCGCTGGTTGTCCAGTACGTTTTTCCTCCAATGCCATACTGACTGCTTTCGCCATCCCGATGGGACTGCCTCCACCCATACCGATTAGAGCATCTATATCTTTCTCACTCGCCAGCTCGAGAGCTTCAGCTACCTGGAAATCGGGAACATGTGGCAGAATGTGTTCATAGACTGCTACCAATCGGCTCCCGAGTACCTCCTCAACCATCTCAATATGGCCTCCTCTACGAAGGGAACCAGTCGAGCAGAGCATTAAGCGTCGCCAGTGAAAGCGTTCAACTGCATCTCCCAGTCGAGTCACCGAGCCAGCACCAAAGATGATTTCCTGGGCATAAGAAGTATAATGGAACTCGTTCATCAGCAAGTCTTACTTTCAACAAAGGAACTCACCCAACCACTAAACTAAAGTATATCGCTTGCTTCTTGAGCATGCAAGACCTCTAGAAAACTCTATCTCCCTAACTTCACTCGTTTGCACACATTGCATTTTCGCAAACAAGGATTCTATAATAAACGAACAACAACACAGTCCTTGACTTATTAAGCCTAAACAGTCAGAGTAGACACGGAGGCAGCATGACAGTAAACACTCGGGCTACGGAAGCCAGAAATACAGCAGAGCAGCTGGACACCCTCGCACTTTATCGCACAATGGTCACAGCGCGAGTAACCAACGATATCCTGAAAACTCGTAAAACTCAAGGCCGATTTCCCTTTTATATAGGTTGCGCAGGACATGAAAGTATGGCCGCAGTTGCTATGGCTCTCAACAAGGATGACTGGATGGCCCTCTATTATCGTGACCTTGCAGCATGGCTACAGCGTACAGGAGATATTTATGGCCCTTTACGTGAAGCTTACTCACGTACAACCGGGCCAATGTGTGCAGGCCGCAATATGCCTTCACACTACAGTAGTAAACGTCATCGTATCCTACCTACCTTTAGTGAAGTAGCAGCGCTTGCCCCTTTTGCGGGCGGTGTTGGTTTCTCTTTACAGTGGCACAAATCGAAAGACATTATTATGTTCACCACTGGTGACGGTGGAGCTGCAACTAATGATTTCAACGCGCTCTTTCGGCAGGCTAGCGTGCATCAGTTGCCTATTCTGATGGTGATCGAAGATAATGGATGGGCAATTACCGCTCCCTCTACCATCCAATGGGGAGGATCTCTGATTGAATGGGCAAAAGGTGGAGGTGTCTATGCTGAAGAGGTTGATGGAACAAACGCCATTGAAACCTATCAGGCCACAGCACGTCTTGTTGAGCATATACGCTCGGGACAAGGACCTGTACTGATACACTTGCGTCTGGGTCTGCTCGACCCCCATTCCAGCAGCACTGATATCAAGGCCTATCGTACAAAAGAGGAGATTGAATTAACAACGGCAACTAAGGACCCTGTGAAAAACTTTGGTCGCTGGCTCATCGAAAATGGACATCTCCAGGAAGGCGATATCGAGCGTATTCGTAAAGAAGTTCGAGCAGAACTGGAAAGCGCAGAAGCACAGGTTTTACAGGAGTCCGAACCAACAGCCGAACGTATCTTGCAACATGTCGTGTACGTTCCCAAATGGCAGGAGAATATCCCGCGAGGAGCGAAAAAGCAGTTGCCTATGTTGGGCGCAATCAATGAAGCATTGGTAGAGCTTGCGCAACGTAACCCCGACTTCTTTGTTTATGGGCAAGATGTTGGTAGTCCTAGAGGTGGCGTGTTCGGCGCAACCGCTCAGCTTGTAACACAATTTCCTGGCCGCGCCATCAGCAGCCCGCTGAATGAACAGTTGATCGTCGGAATTGCTGCTGGCGCTGGTATGGTAGACGGTAAGGCTCGCTGCGCAGAAATTCAGTTTGTAGACTACCATCAATCAGCAGCTCAGACTATACGTATGGCTGCTCGTACCTCATACCAGAGCTTTGGTGATTGGACCGTTCCTCTGCTTATTCGCACGAAGTCCGGAAGTGGAGGTGGAGGTCCAATTTCAAGTGGTGGAGCTGGCGGTGGCGCATTTGGTCACTCCAATACTGGTGAGCAATGGTTCACCTGCGTGCCAGGAATGATTACGATTTGCCCTGCGACTCCATTCGACGCCAAGGGCTTACTGCTCGAAGCAGCACGATCACAATCACCTGTTGTTTTTCTTGAACGTGGTCGTCTCTACCGTTCTGAACCACCCAAGGACAGTCTAGATAACATCATTGATGTCATGGCAGAATATTGGTATGTCCCGGAAGGGTATTACACACTACCAATCGGCAAAGCACGTCGCCTGAGGATTGGTAATGGACCTACTAAAGTGGCAATCATTTGTTGGGGCACGATGGTATTAGAATCTTGTACAGCCGCTGCTAACGGGGCCAATCGCAACGGTGGCTCAATCGAGATAGTCGATCTACGGACCCTCGCTCCATTCGATGAAGAGGCTATAGCTGCAGCCGTTCGCGAAGCTAACCGCGTGATTGTGGTCACAGAAGAAATCGATCTAACGAGTTTTGGAAGACATGTCCATTCATGGATAGTCCAGAATTGTTTCTACGATCTCGATGCCACTCCTGCCTTCATCTCGGCGCTACCAGCTCCGGCGGCACCCTACAATGCACCAGAGGAAACTGCATTTTTTCCAGCCTCTCAAACAATCGAGAAAAAAATTGAGGAGTTGCTGGCAGAGTAGCATACGTCTCAAATAGTAAAGTCTTCGATACCGCCGATTCAATGTACCTGAATGGCTTCTTTATACGTTAGTATACAAGAGTGTGCTAGTTTAGCTCGTAATTTTAATGAAATATATCAGGTGGAAAATTGATGAAACGGGCACCTACTGCGGATATTATCTGGTTGTTTGTAGTGACTCGTCTACTACTCGTGCTAATTACTTATATCGGCTTTATTTTGTTTCCTGTACCTCCACATGTATATCCTGTCTCGCCGGTTAATATAACTGCTTTACTTACCTCCTGGAATCATTGGGATTCAGCCAATTTTACACGCATCGCCCAATATGGCTACCAAAGTATCTATGATACAGCCTTTTTCCCGCTTTTTCCCCTGCTTATCAAATGTATAGCCTTTCTCTTTGGCAACAATGGTTACATAGCTATAGGCATGATTCTCAGCAATCTGGCTCTGCTTGGAGCTCTCTTTGTGCTGTACCAGATTGCTACAGATATGCTTGGCGAACAGGTCGGACGACGCACACTGTTATACCTGTGTATCTTCCCAACGGCATTTTTCTTCTTTGCCGCTTATAACGAATCCTTGTTTCTTTTCCTGACTGCCAGCTCATTTCTTGCGATGCGTCGTCAGAAATGGTGGTTAGCTGGCATTCTGGGCTTGTTTGCTGCTTTGACACGTGCAGCAGGTCTGTTACTTGTCATCCCTTTTCTTTACGAATTGTGGATGACAAGGGACAGCATCGCAACTAGTGATCAAAACGTATCACATAAAATTCTGAGTACGATATCCAGAGTCTTACCCCTACTCATTATCCCATTGGGCACCCTGATCTATTGTTTCTACTGTTGGAAGCTCTTTCAGAACCCTCTCGCGTTTTCCGCAGTACAAAGCCACTGGGATCGACATACGACCTGGCCCTGGGTTGGTATTATGACAGCTCTACGCGAATTATTGTTGATTCAACCTTTCGGCTCTTTCTATGAAGTTCATCTACTTCTCGATCTTGCCGCCACCATTAGCTTTATCGCACTGGCAATCCTGGGATGGCGCAAGTTACGCATGAGTTATAATATCTGGATTATCTTATTGCTTTTCTTTATGCTCATCAGTCCAGCGATCGCACAAGCCGACGTATTAGTATCTAACCAACGCTTTGTACTCGAAATGTTCCCTGCTTTTATTACCTTAGCAATGCTCGGCGTTAAATATCCTCGGCTCCATT
>JBKPBA010000457.1:0-6026 GCA_046726675.1 Chloroflexota bacterium | reverse complement strand
TCCAGACTCAGTGCAATGGTGTGAAGTTCCTCTGCCGCGCTGGCCAATGCCCCGCGCAGACGTTCCTGCTCGGCAGCAACCTGGTCCGAATAGATGGGATGCCGCTCTACCGTGCTAAGTGTGATAGTGCCCGAGGTATAGAGAAGAGCCGGCCCTACTGCCACTCCTGCTGAAGTGGGAATGCCGCGCCAGGGTTCGCCTGGTAGTTGAGGCCGATCAATCGGCGGTGTGCGCGATACATCGGCACCTACTTTGGGGGGGGCTGTTTCATAGAAGTTGAGGCGTACCAGTTCACTCAGTGCTTCGATGGCTGCCTGTGCATCGTTGCCACTGGCACGAAGGGTCAGCGTATCCCCTTGCCGCATCCCCAGTGAGAGCACGCCAAAGATACTGGTGGCATCCGTCTCTTTCCCACGTCCTGATGCGCGTATGTGTGCCTGATGCTGTGCCGCGGTCTGGACAAAGAGGCTAGCTGGGCGAGCATGCAACCCGGTGGGATTCGCCAACGTCAAGTGCACCTCAAGCGCTGAGGTCTCCTCTGGAGAAATGCTTTCAGGAGGTGTTACGGCCTCTATAGGTGCGTTCTCTTCAAAGGTCAGCGGTTTGAGCGACTGGAGTTGATTGACGTTCGCCGTCTTTTCTGCCTCCTGCTGCACCTGTGCCAGTGTACGCCCAAGCGAGGCTTCCAGGGCGGCAGCAACGGCTCCTTCTACCAGGGGAGCATAGCTGAGGCGGATGCGCTCGCGCTGCTCATCACTGAGCAGTTCAAGTGCCAATTCAGCAGAGAGGATGGCACTTCCCAGATCCAGCAACACCAGCACTCCATCTGGTCCATCGACTGCCTGGATGGCCGCGAGAATTTTATCAGCAGAGGTGCCCAACACATCATCAATGCCTCCACCGGCTGCAGCAAGGGGAGTTTTGCCTTGCGCCATTTGCCCTGCGAGTTCGACAACACCTTCTGCCAGTTGGGCGCTATGCGAAACAATGACCAGCCCTACCGTCATGTCAGCTTCTCCCTCCCAGGAATCGAGACGACAGGAACATTGTTATGTTGTTCCTATTTGCCTTCGCATGTTTCGGCAAGGCAGCGGAGGATGAGCCAGCTCGATGTAGCGCCTGGGTCCTGGTGACCAATACTGCGCTCTCCCAGGTAACTGGCGCGTCCCTTGGTGGCAAGCATGGGAATAGTAGCTACTGCACCCGCTTCAGCGGCAGAAGCAGCTCGGCTTGTGATCTGCGCAAGTGTGGCTCCCTCATTGAGAGCCTGTTTAGCAGCATCTAAGGCAGGAGTCAAAGCATCGACCATGGTTTTCTCACCTGTATGAGCCCTGCCACGAGCAACAATGCCGCCCAAAAAAGCCTCGAGCATCGTGACTACATCGCCGGATGAGAGTTCCTGCTTCCCTGTCGTTGTTCCTGCAGCTCGTAAATATGCCGTCCCGTAGAGCGGCCCAGCGGCTCCCCCCACGGTTGAAACTAATGTAGAGCCAACAGTTCGCAATCGCGTCGCTATATCCATAGTCGCCATTTCAGGGAATTTTTTTCGAATAGCACTGAAGCCACGATCCATATTGATGCCATGATCTGCATCCCCAATAGCAGAGTCAAGACCTGTTAAATAGGTGCGGTTTTCCTGCAATACATCGGCGGTTCGTTCTAACCAGTGTTGAACGTCTTCATTGGTCATCAATGCGGCATCCTCCAATACAAGGTTGTTGTAGCCAGCAGGGCGACCGCTGGCACCTACCCGCCTTGCCAACGACGCTGGCGCGTCTAGCGCTGCGCGCTCAGGCAAGTCGAAAGGAGAAGGGTCGCCCCTACATTTCATGTGAGTGTTAACAGTTCACCAGTCAAGGGACATTGTGTGCAACCCCTACAACAACTATACATTACATGTGCGATAAATTACATGCCCCAGCGCAGGGCAGGAGTGTGGACTGGCGCGTCCCAGTACTTTGTCAATTCGTCATCCAGGCGAACAAGGGTAATAGAACAGCCTGCCATTTCCAGAGAAGTAATGTAATTGCCGACCAGCGAACGTGCAATGGTGATCTGTTTGCCACGTAAGATGCGATGTAAGGCATCGAATACGATGTAGAGTTCGATCAAAGGCGTGCCTCCCATGCCATTGACCATTGCAAGGACTGATTCACCAGCCTTGAGGCCAAGATCCTCGACAATGGGAGCGGTAAGCATCTCGGTTATCTCAAGCGCGGGAGCGAGCTTAACGCGCTGGCGTCCCGGTTCGCCATGGATACCGATACCGATCTCCATTTCGTCCTCGCCTAAATCGAAGGTAGGTTTGCCTGCTGCTGGCACTATACACGATGTCAGAGCCATGCCCATACTGCGCCCATGGTCATTGACTTTTCGTGCCAGAGCGGCTACCTGTGCCAGGGACGCTCCTGTCTCAGCAAATCCCCCAACAATTTTCTCAAGCAGCACGGTGACACCGACACCACGCCGCCCGGCGGTATACAGGCTATCCTGTACGGCGACATCATCATTGGTAACGACGCTTTCCACATCGATTCCATCTGCCTGCGCTAATTCAGCCGCCATTTCAAAGTTTAAGACGTCACCGGTGTAATTCTTGACCACGTGCAACACACCAGCTCCGCCATTTACCGCTTTGGTAGCGGCGAGCATCTGGTCTGGTACCGGCGAGGTAAAAACGGCTCCAGGGCAGGCAGCATCGAGCATGCCAAAACCAACAAAGCCACCATGCATCGGCTCGTGACCACTACCACCACCGGAAATAACCCCTACTTTTCCCTGAACTGGAGCATCCTTACGCACGATGACTTGCAGCTCAATATCTACGTTGATAAGGTCGGAATGAGCAGCCTGCATGCCAGCAAGCGCCTCCTTGACGACATTTTCTGGATTATTGATCAGTTTCTTCATCTTGTCTTGTGTCCTTTCTGTTGTGGAATTGAGATGCTACCCATAACATGTTCCTGCTCAGCAGCTAGCTGCTGCTGCACAACGGAACGAAAAGTATCGCTCATCAACTGCTGCTGCTCAGGTGACCAGTTATGCTCACTAGCCATAAGCGCAACAACATCATCAAGCGCGCCCAAACCCCGCTGGCGGTCTTCAAGCATGATTGAAGTGCGACGTGCCAGCACATCATAGGGTGTCATAGCCATTTCGTGACGGCATGCATAGACAACCTCTGCTCGAATATAGGGGAGATCATCGATGAGGCGTCTACCCAGCTCTGCATCGTCCTCAATCAGTTTTAAGAGCGCAAGAGCCTCTGAACCGTAATTTCTAAGATGCCTAATAGTCTGCGGGCTGAGGCCAAGAGCTAAGCCTTTGATTTCCACATCACGCTGCCTGGCAATCCAGCCAGCGCTGCCCTGAAGAGGTAGATTTTGTGTAGGATGGATCGGGGTCGAACCATCACGACGACTCAGCACATCTACCGTATCCTGTGCCATACGCCGATACGTTGTGAGTTTGCCGCCAACAATCGTAAGCAGGCCGGACGGACTCTGTAATACAGAGTGTGTGCGTGAGAGCTTTGCTGTAGTTTTGCCCGAACTACGTGAACTTAACAACGGCCGGTAGCCGGCATAAACACTAATGATACTCTCTTCGGTGAGTTGGACGGAGAGATAGCGTTTTAGATGGTTCAAGAGATACGAGATATCTTCCTGTGCTGCAGTTGGATGATCAAGATCACCTGAACCAGTATCAGTGGTACCAAAGATCGCACGTGATTCCCAGGGGACAAGGAAGAGAATACGCTTGTCGTCGGTCTCAGGTAGAACAATTGCATCGTTGCCCAGCTTGACATCCTCACACGAAAATACAAGGTGCACACCTTTACTTGGGTTTACCTGAACCTGTGGTTCATAACCAGCAAGCGCCTCAATCTGCTCGGAGAAAACACCAGTGGCATTGACGATGTGCCTTGCACGTACAGTAATATCCTGGTTTCCCAGTTGATCACGCACATGAGCGCCACTTACTTTCCCGTTTTCGGTAACAAATGAGGTAACTTCCGCGTAGTTAGCTATGGTTGCCCCAAATTGAGCAGCGGTGCGAATGAGAGCTAGCGTGAGCCGGGCATCGTTGGTTTGCGCATCATAGTAGATGAAACCTTCTTTCAGCCTTTCAGTCACAAGAGCGGGAGCCAGTTCCATCACCTTGTTACGGCTCAAACGACGATGCCTTTTAACACCCCGGCTGCCTGCAAACATGCCTGCCATAAGATCGTACATCCAGAGACCTATATCCATAATCAGACCAAGTCCAATGCCACCCGGTGTGGAAAATGGCAGGCCCACAGGATGACGATCTCCCTCATAGAGCGGCAAGACAAAGCCAACTGGTTGTACGAGATAGGGAGCGTTTCGCAGCAAGGTACCACGTTCTACCAGGGCTTCATGCACCAGGGCGAAGTCAAAATTAGGAAGGTAGCGGATGCCTCCATGTACGAGCTTGGTAGATTTGCTGCTTGTGCCGCTGGCAAAATCTATTTTCTCAACAAGGGCAACCCTGTAACCACGAGCAACAGCATCCAGGGCAACACCAGCCCCTGTAACGCCGCCACCGATTACCAGCACATCAAACTGCTCGCTACCAAGGAGAGATAGATTGTGCATGCGCACCGATGATGATAGTGGTTGCATAATAGCAAGATCACGAAGATACGAACGTGCTAAACAGGGTCGTCATCCTATCGCGTATTCGTATCTTCGTCCTTTCGTGTGTTCGCGATTGGTTGTACTACTCGGCAGAAGGCTCCCGTACAGACCTACCCGTTGTTTCAGAACCGGGAGATTCCACTCGTACAGCTTCACCTCTCGTCTCAGTAACTCCAGACTTGCCTAACATCTTCGCCTGCAACACCTTACCTATGGTGTAATCGAATATAAAGGCGCCGACGACAGCTCCTAACAATGGACCGACAATGGGGATCCAGAAGTAGTAATTGTCCGCAGTAAAGCTGGCCCCACCGCTGACGATGGCAATCCACAGACGCGGGCCAAAGTCGCGGGCAGGATTGATGGCATACCCGGTGTTGAGGCCGAACGAAGCGCCAATCGCCACGATCAGTAGACCAATGATCAGAGGATTGAGGTTTGCCTGGACTGGCTGGTTCCGCGCATCAACGATTGTCAGGATCAGGGCCATAAGCAGGGCAGTGCCTAAGAATTCGTCACCGAAGGCCCCAAATGTTCCAACAAACGCCCTATGGCCGGTGTAAAAAACGAACCCTAAACCATTACCACCGTAAGTCGGCCCCTGCGCAATATCGCCAATGGACAGATGGTTCAATGCCAATTGATGGACGAGTGCCCCCTGATAGACAAAGTAGAGGATTCCTCCAGCGACAAAAGCTCCCAGCACCTGGGCTCCCCAGTAGGGAAGTACCTTGCCCCAGGGATGTCTACCGGTTGCGGCCAGCCCTAACGTTACGGCCGGATTGATATGAGCGCCACTGATAGCTCCGGCGACGTAGATACCGAGCATAACGGCCAAACCCCACCCGAAAATGATGACAATCCACTCTTGCGCAAATGGAGTCGCGGCGCCGCCTGCGCCCAGGTTAGCAAAGAGGAAAACGCATGCTACAACGCCATCACCGAAGAGAATCAGGGTCATTGTTCCAAAGAACTCTCCGATCATTTCACCCAACGTGCCAGACAAGGCAGAAGGTGCAGATGCAGCTTGACTTGCCATAGATGATCACTCCTTTTCTGTGTTGGATAGATGACGGAGAACTCGGAAGTTCGCCGCCTCAATCCCAAAAATTGATAATAAGTCACACTATACGAGACGCACTACAAGTTCGGTAGGGACGCATTGATGCACATTAACTTTTTAATTGGGGTATCGGGAAATCCACCAGGGGCCGATAAATCGGCGATGGGCACGATAAATCGGCCCCTACGGATGACCGGATTAATTTGTCAAGATGCATAATCGGGCCCCTACGGACTTGTTGCCTGATTATTTTGTCAAGCGCATAATCGCGCCCTACACGGGTGATGGCAAAGGCTTACGCC